>CAYGTG010000538.1:0-4685 GCA_964352485.1 uncultured Nannocystaceae bacterium
CAGCATCCCCTCGTCGCCCGGTGACTCAGCCGTGGCCGCGACCTCAAAGCCCTGCTCCTGCAGGGCTTTGGTCGTCACCGGACCTCCGCTCACGATTGACGCGCTGCGCAGGAGCTGATCCCATCGGTCGGGGAGGGCTTCGCGCAACGTGTCGCGCAGGTGCGATCCCGTGCGGCCGCTGTGCAGGCAGATCACATCGACACCGCCCCGGACCCACTCGATCACCCCATGCGGTGGGGCCGGCCGTTCGGTCCGATAGCCCACCGCCAGCTGGTAGTGGCCCCCTGCGGCGGAGATCGCCTCATCGAGGATGTCTCGGCCGTCGCGGGCCCGGACGTGAACCCATCGTCGCCCCAACGCGGACCGCTGGGTCAGGGCTTGAACGATCCCCTCGGAGCTCGCCTGCGCAGGGACGATGTCGGGGGCGAGTCCCGCCGCGCTGCAGGCCGACGCGCTGGCGCGGCCCACGGCGACCAGGGTTCGACCGCCGAGGGCTCCAGGGCCCAGCCCCAGTCGCGACAAACTCTGCGCGAACGCCTCGACGCCCGCGCGGCTGGACAGAACCACGCCGTCGTAGGCGTCCATCGACGCGACGAGCCGGTCGAAAGCGTCGGGATCCTCGGGCCCCTGCAGCTCCAAGCACGGCAGCGCGACCGCATCGGCCCCCAGTGCGGCGAACCGCTCCCGTTGCGCACCGGCGGCCGGAGCGGGCCGGGTTGTCAGAATGCGCCGCCCATAGAGCGGACCGCGCACGTCTGTGGGCGATGCCATCGCCGACCAGCTTGGCGTATCGGCCGGGCTCGGTCCATAGTCCCCGCTCGCCATGACCATCACGCGCAAGACCGTCCTCGTCGTTGGAGGTGGACACGCAGGGCTCGAGGCCGCCTTCGCCGCGGCGCGGGTGGGTGCGCGGGTGCGCATGGTGACCGGCTCGGTTCGAACCGTCGGCCAGACGCCGTGCAACCCCTCGGTCGGCGGCGTCGCCAAAGGCCACCTCGTGTTCGAGATCGACGCCCTCGGCGGGTTCATGGGCCGGGCGGCGGATGCGACCTGCATCCACGGACGCGTGCTCAACCGCTCCAAGGGGCCCGCCGTACAGTCCACGCGGCTGCAGGTCGACAAGGCGAAGTACGGCGCCTACGCCCGCGCGGCCCTGACGTCTCATTCGGGCATCGAGGTCATCGAGGGCCTGGTGTCCAGTGTGGTTCTCGATGGCGAGAGGGTTCGCGGGGTTGCGCTTGCCGATGGCTCCGAGGTGTCGGCCGACGCCGTCGTCATCACCACCGGCACGTTCCTCGGCGGCCTGCTGCACACCGGTGCCACCAAGACCCCCGGCGGCCGGGCAGGGGAGGCGCCCGCCAACGGGCTCTCGGACAACCTCCGCGCCATGGGCTTTCGGCTCAGCCGACTCAAGACCGGGACCCCCGCCCGCCTCGACGCGCGCACGATCAACACCCACGTCACCGAAGCGCAGCCCTCCGAGGACCCGGTGCCGCGATTCACGTTGCCCGACGACATCGAGCCGCCGCCTCCGCTGCCGCAGCAGGTGCACTGCCACCTGACGTGGACCAACGCGCAGACCAACGCCATCATCAAGGAGCACCTGCACGAGTCGCCGATGTACAGCGGCCAGATCGAAGGCCGCGGCCCTCGGTACTGCCCGTCCATCGAGGACAAGGTCGTGCGATTCGCCGATCGCGACCGGCACCAGGTCTTCCTCGAGCCCGAAGGCTTGGACACCCACAGCGTCTACCCCAACGGCATCTCGACCAGTCTCCCCGCGGAGGTCCAGGCCAAGTTCATCGTCACGATCCCCGGTCTGGAGAACGCCGAGATGCTGCGGCCCGGCTACGCCGTGGAATACGACGCCGTCGATGCGCGCGCGCTGGATCATCGCTTCTCCTCCAAAGCGCACCGCGGCCTGTACTTCGCCGGCCAGGTCAACGGAACCTCCGGCTACGAAGAAGCGGGGATCCAGGGATTGCTGGCCGGAGCCAACGCCGCGCTCGAGCTGCTGGAGCGCGACGCGCTGGTTGTGGGGCGAGACGAGGGCTACGCGGGCGTGTTGGTCGATGACCTGGTCACCCAGGGATGCGACGAGCCCTACCGCATGTTTACCTCGCGGGCCGAGTACCGGATCATGCTGCGGGAGGACAACGCCGACGCGCGGCTCTCGGCGCTCGCGTTGTCGGCCGGTCTCATCTCGCAGGCACGATTCGATCGCGTACAGACGCGGCGGGCCTGCATCGATGCGCTGTGTGCAGAGCTCGCGAAGAAGCGCTCCATCGACGACGCTCCGGCTTGGCTCGGCGGCAGGGCGCGGGCACAGCACACCTACGCCGGCTACCTGGACCGGATGCGGGCCGAGGTCGCCCGACTGCGCGGCGACGCTGCGACCGATCTTCCTCTTGCCGCCGATCTCGACTACGCGGCGCTCGAAGGGCTGAGCAACGAGGCGAAGCAGCGGCTCGCCGAGGTTCGGCCCACCAGCACGGCCCAGGCCTCACGGATCCCGGGCATGACCCCCGCGGCCCTGATGTGCCTTTGGGCACACGCTCGCCGGGTGCAGAAGCAGGCCGGTCGGGCCGGCCCCTCGGACCGTCACCCGTAGGCTCAGCCGCGCGACCCACGGATGTGCTCTAGGTTCGCGCGCGCTTGATGAGCGACGCGAGGACGGTTTCGTCGATCGGGCTGAGATCGTTGAAGCGGATCGCGATGCCATGGTTGCCCGGGAGTGCCTCGGGGCTCGCGGGGGTGGGGGCCTGCAGACGCACGACCGTTGCCCCGAGCGAGAGCGGGTTTCGAGCGGCCCCGCGGCTGACTTCGATGCGCACCGATTGTCCGACCTCGGCTTTGCAGACCCCATGCAGCAGGGCGCCCCCGGTGGAGAGGTCGAGGGTCCGGGCACTGAGGAGCATTCGGCCGCGCTCGTCGAACAACTTGAAGGCGACCGCCACGGTGACGCGGGGTCGACCCCGTCGATCCTCCGGCGAACTCCCGGCGCTCATGTCGACTTGTGTCCCCTGCACATCGACCTCATACCACTTTGCTGTGGGCGGAAAAATAGGTGTGGAGCGTGATCTCGTCGGTCGAGGTCACTGCGCGGAATTGCACTCCAAAGCCTCGGGGAAGGCCTCTGGCAGGAAATCGATTCTGCCAGCGAACCTGGACGCTCAGGCGGAGAACATCAGGGAGACCCGGTGGGTGCGGGGCCGGGGGATGGAGCCACAATCGGAGCGCCTGGCCCACCGGCACCACGAGATCGCTCTCGATGAAGGCGCCGCCCACCGACACCCCGTGTGTCATCGCGAGCGTCGTTCCGGTGAACGCGCCGCTCGTTTCGACCGCCGGGGCCACGGCGACGACGACCGGCCAGCGCAGCTTCTGGCGCGGTCGATAGTGGCGCCGGGCTTCGCCAAAGCCCGGGTTCAAAGGTTCGTCAGGCTCGTGCACCCGCCCAAAGTCTACCGCGACCCGGTGTGCGCAGACCCCGGTTGACCCCATGGCGCGCACTTGTCCATAGTGCGCGCCTTGAAGGTCCACCTCATCGGCATCGCGGGCACCGGCATGGGCGCGCTCGCGCAGCTCCTCCAAGCCGCCGGGCACGAAGTTCGAGGCTCAGACACCGGCATCTACCCGCCGATGTCAGACCAGCTCGAAGCAGCGGGCATCCCGGTGATGGTGGGGTTCCGCGCCGAGAACCTGCAGTGGGGTCCCGAGTGCGTCGTCGTAGGCAACGTCTGCTCCTCGGAGCACCCTGAGGTGGTTGCCGCCGCCGAGCAACAGCTCGAACGCGAGAGCTTTCCAAGCATGGTCGCTCGGGCGCTGTTGCCGACCCGCCACAGCCTCGTGGTCGCAGGGACGCACGGCAAGACCACGACCTCGAGCGTCTGCGCTTGGCTGCTCGAGGCCTGCGGACTGGCGCCCTCGTACCTCATCGGAGGCGTGCCGCTGAACCTCGGCCATGGCGCCGCGCTGCGTGAGGGCGGGCCTCTCGTGTTGGAAGGTGACGAGTACGACTCGGCCTTCTTCGACAAGGGCTCCAAGTTCCTCCACTACCAGCCCAAGCGAGCGATTCTCACCGGGGTCGAGTACGACCATGTCGATATCTTCGACAACTTCGAGGCGATGCGAGAGACGTTCCGCAAGTTCGTCCGAACGATTCCCGAGGACGGCGACTTGATCGTCAACCAGGAGAACGCCGAAGCCATGGGCGTGGCTGCGGAAGCCAGCTGCACGGTCTTGACGTACCGCGTGCAGCCCGAGGGCGGCGACCCGACCGCGGCCGACTACACCGCGGTCATGTCCAACGCCGAGATCAAGCGCACCCGGTTCGAGGTCTTCGAGCAGGGGGAGAGTCTTGGCGAGTTTTCCACCCAACTCGCCGGCGCCTACAACGTCGGCAACGTGTTGGCTGCGCTGGCCGTGGCGCGCCGCGAGGGTGCACAGCCGGACGCTCTTCGAAGCGCGGTCTCCCGGTTCCGCGGGGTCAAGAAGCGTCAGGAACTGCTGGGCATCGCCGCCGGCGTGCGCGTCGTAGAAGACTTCGCCCACCACCCGACCGCAGTGCAGCTCACGGTGACGGCCCTGCGCAAGCGCTACCCTTCGAAGGCGCTTCACGTGTGCTTCGAGCCCCGCAGCAGCTCGTCCCGGCGTGCGGAGTTCGCCGAAGGCTACGTGCGCAG
>CAYGTG010000538.1:4695-6023 GCA_964352485.1 uncultured Nannocystaceae bacterium
ACGCTGCGTCGGCTGTCTACGTGGCGCCGGTGCATCGACCCGACAAGGTCGCCGACGAAGACCGCCTGGATACCGAGGCGCTGGCCTCGAAGATTCAGGCCCGCGGCGTCCCCACGCGCGCCTACGCCGACATCGAGGCGTTGCGGGAGGCCGTGCTGGAGCGAGCCGTCCCCGGCGACACCGTCGTTCTTCTGTCCTCGGGAGACTTCTCCGGTCTGGGCCCGAGCCTGCTGTTTGGCTTCGGAGACCCCGTGACCTTTGCTCGGGCCGAGGATGCTGGGGCGATCTCAGGGCTTCTCGAAGGCTACGGTCAGCCTGGCATCGTCGAGGACCTCGACGTCGAGACGCTGGTCTTGCGGGCGCCTGGGAGCGTGGACGGCTGCGTGAGCCTGAGCCTTCGCGGCGAGTCGGCCTACCTCTTTGGCTTGGCCGTGGCACCGCAGCGCCGCGGACAGGGCTTAGGCTGGGTCTTGGGCGACATCGTGCTGAGGCGGGCCCGGACGCTGGGCGCGAAGCGCTGCTACTTGCTGACCAACACGGCGACCGACTTCTTCGCGAGCAAGCTCGGGTTCTCGATGGTGCCGCTCGAGAACGTGGCGGCCGAGGTGCGCGGTGGCGAGAACTTCGCCGTCTCGGCCGCCTTGCCCGGGGCGGTGTGCATGGTCTTGCGCCTGCACGACCGGACTCGCATCGAGTCTTGAAGGGGGCGCGCGCTCGTGTGGCGCGCGGAAGCGGCTCGGGTTGACTCTGGTGGGGTCGCGTCCTAACGTCCGCCGCGATTGCCAGGAGCCTGAGGCACCGTGACGCCGAAGCAGCTAACCCCCGAAATTGAGGCGTGGATTGAGCAGCGCTGGCCGCGTTTCCCCGAGGGGGCAGCAGGCAAGGCGCTCACCCTTGGTGTCTTGTACCAAGCGCAAGAGACGTTCGGGCACGTCGACACCGAGGTGATCGATGTCGTCGCACAACGCTTGGGCGTCACCCCAGCCCATGTTCGCGGTGTCGCGACCTTCTACACGATGATCAACGCGCGCGATGTGGGGCGCTACCACCTTCAGGTGTGCACCAACATCGGATGCATGCTCGAGGGCGCATACGAGATGTTCGACCGCTGCAAGGCGCGACTGGGGGTCGAAAACAGGGGCACGACGGCGGACGGCAACGTGACCTTGTCCGAGGTCGAGTGCCTTGCGGCGTGCGGCTACGGGCCGGTGGCCCAGATCGCCGAGCGCGGACAACCCGAGATTCCACTGTATTTCGAAAATCTCGACGCACAGAAGATCGACGCAATCCTCGACGCCCTCGAAGCGGGGAACGTCCCCACTGAGCTG
>CAYGTG010000539.1:0-6008 GCA_964352485.1 uncultured Nannocystaceae bacterium
CCACGTAATCGCCCGCGTTCAGCGCTTTGACGGACGAGAGTTTCAGGTACGCGACCTCGTCCGACAGCAGTCGGAACGCATCGCCCGGGAGGTCGTGTGTCCGGCCCGCCAGTGGGTCCAGGGTTGCACGAGGTACCCGCGCTTCAGCCACCTCGATCCGCAAACCGTCGCGGTCGACGAGCATCGAAACCGGCCCTGCCTGTCCGCGCGTCAGGGCGCGCCCAATGTCGCGCAGCCTGGTCGGAGCGTTGGAGGCCGCATAGTAGGGCGACCACTCTTCCACGAGTTCTTCGACGGAGCGGCCGTCGATCGCGAGCAGGATGTCGCCGACGCGAGCGCCTCCACCGTCGCCGGGCTTCTCCGGTTTGGCCAGCCGCTCCACCACCAGCGCCTTGCCCTCGACGAAGTGCGTCACGACCGGCAACTGGCTCGTGCCGCACGGCGGTCGCACGTGCAACGAGCTCCAGAGATTCGTGTGCGTGTCGTTGACGAGCGCCATCAGCGCCATCATCTCGAGGAGGAAGGCGTCCCTTTCGTGTGCTGCGAGGACGCGCGGCACGAACCTCCGGAGGACGTCCTCCCAGTCCTCGTCGATTAGGTCTCGGTACGGGAACCAGTATTGGATGATGTTCCAGAATCGGAAGAGCGCCAGCAGGCGGTAGCCGCCGTCGATTTCCTTCAGGTCGGCATACGGCTCCTCGCCCGAGAAGTCCGCGTTCCCAACATCGCACGGATGCAGATCGACGTAACGCTGAGCGCCGTCGACGTGTCGGTTCTCGTAGACGTTCACGAGGTAGGATCTCAGGGGCTCGCCGAGCCGTCCCGCGTCGTGGATCCAATCCAGGTCGGCGGGGAAGTGCAGGTCCTCGACCTCGCCAGCACAGGGGTCACAGGGCTTTGGGTTGCCCAGGGACATGCACCATGCCGCCAGCATCGCGTTCCCCGCGGAAACGTCCGGCGCATCCAGGAGATCCGGTAGTGCGCGAAAGAGCTCGAAGTCCCAGTCGATCCCCTCCCCCGTGATGCCCGTGACGAGCGGATGGTGGTACTTCAGAAATCCCCAGATCTTGCAGAGCTTGCAGAGGTTCGCTCTCTGCGCCGCGGTCGGTTCGAAGCCGGGGATGAAGGAGGTCGTGGCAAACTCGGCCCCGCCGTCGTGGACGTCTCGTTTCACTTGGAGCCCGCCGAATCGCCGACGATCAGGATGCTCTCCCCGACCGCCACTCCAGCGACGAATTGGTCCCGGGTCATCGTCCTCCAGAACGCTTCACGGGCAGCGACCTGGCGGGTACCCACGGCCTTGTCGAGAAGCTTCACGACATCGTCGAAGTCAGTCATGGCGCGGCGAGCATAGCTGCTCTCGGATCGCCATCCCCTGGAGCCAACGCTCGCCAACCAGGCACTCGCAGTTGAGCGTGCTCTCTCCGGCGAGTCGATGCACACGTCGTAGAGCTTGTCGTCTGGGTCTGCGCCGCACTCACAACTGACCTTCGGTTCCGCTCACGGTCCAGCGCCGGGAGGATAGCGGCCGAGGACCTGACCCCTCGTGCACACCGAGCTCAGCAGACGGTAAGCACGGGTGCAAAACCGCCCTTCGCCCTTGCGCCAAAAACTAACAAAGCATACTTTCGTCCCGATGTTCAGAACCCGAGCGTGGCTTATGGTCGTTTTCTGTGGGGCCTGCGGGCCGACCGTCGATGCCTCGAGGGGGGACGGGAGCTCGGGCACCGATGCGTCTGGGTCAGCCACCACGGGGACCTCGGGCGAGGAGTCGGGTTCCGATTCCACGACGTCCAGCGGGGTGACGACCGACGTTGCGGATGGCTCGTCGTCGGACAACACGGCAGCGGACTCGAGCAGCACGGGCTTCATCACCCAGCCGGACTGCGGCTTCGTCGGCCTCGAAGACCTCCCCCACGGCTTGGTCTATCTCGATCTCGACTCCAGCGACCTGAGCATGAACGCCCGCGGCTTCACCGAGCCGGACCAGGCGCTCGAAGGCGTCTCGTTGAGGCTGCTGGGCTCGGACCTCGAACCATTCGAAACGTGCGAGTCCGGCGAGTATCAGTTCGCGGCGGACCCCGGGATCTACGTGGTCGCCCCCGAAGCGCATCAGGGCCTGTGCAGCCTGCGCAACTGCACCACCCGCTTCCCCGTCGCGATCGAAGAGGGCCAAGTCAAGATCGTGACCCTTGGGGACAGCGTCCCGGTGCAGGGCGCCGCGGAGACATTCCCAGCTCGGGTCGCCGAGCTCGTCAGTGCGGTCGCGGGCGTCGAGAACCTCAACCTCGCCAGCTCGGGCACGGAGTCCTCGGACTGGACGCCGGGCGGAGGATTGTTCGAGGGCGCTCGTCCAGACCTGGTGGACGCGGACGTGGTGCTCATCTCGTTGGGGGGCAACGACGTGCTCAACTATGTGTCGACGGCTGACCTCGGCGACCTGCCAGGGGTGTTCGCCGGCGCGCAGGCAACCGTCGACCAGGTGGCGGTCAACGTTCGTGACATCGCATCGGAGATCCGCGAGGAGAACCCCGACGCCGACGTGGTGTTCTGCCTCTACCCGGACTACTCGCGCGCGACGCAGACCTCGCCCTGGTCCGACCTGGGCTTCATCCCCCCGGGCGTGATCACCACCCTGCTCGCCCGAGCCCGCGACGCCTTCACGCCCGAGGATGACATCGTGCTCGTCGACCTTCTCGGACTCACGCCCGACCTCCCGGTCCCCCTCGACGACTACCTGGCCGACCCGCTGCACTTCAACGACCTTGGGCACGACCTCTACGCCCACGAGGTCTTCAGGGCGCTTGGCGGCGTCATCGTCGGAGAGTCCGTGCTGGCCACCCCGCCGGTCTCGTTGCGAAGCCGGCAGAACTTCGGCTACGTGGAGTGAGCGCTGGGCTCGGCTTCTGACCGGTGCTCGGCCTTCACGAAACTCAGAGCTCGCCCACGGTGTCGGTGGATAGGGTGTACAGGTTCTGGACCTGGGCGCGCAGCCGGCCCCGGCTGTGCTTGATGTTGGCGTTTTCGAGTTGGTGGCTCTGGACATGGGTTTGGGTCTCGGGCCACTGGAGTTCCTCTCGCGCGATGGTGCTGTGCGCTGCCAGCCTCGTCGTGTTCGGGGCGACCGCGACAGCGATCGCACACCGCTTTCGCGGGCTGGTGTCCGTCGCGCTTGCCCTCTCGCCTGCGTTGGTGATGCTCGCCGCGTACGCGGCTGACGCTACGCTGGACTACGCGCGAGGCGATGCGCGCCTGTGGATCGGGGGCATGCGCGCCGGCTTCAACAGCCCGTACGACTTGATCGATCAGGACACCCGGATCCCGCCGGACATCGAGACGGAGGCGGATCGCGCTGGGGTCGCAAGCGGCCCGACGGCGAACACCGCCCCTTCGGGTCGGCGCACCTCGGTACGTCGACCGTACCAACAGCCGTACATGAATCCACACCAAGTCTCCGTTCTCACATGACGGGTGGTCCCAAAGATCCCGTGCGCGCCGAAGTAGCGTGTCGAAGGCGACGCGCGGACGCACGAGACCTGGCGCGCAGGGGGAGGCCAACACGGTGTCAGGGGTAGCGACGTTCGTCAGGGGAGCAAGAGACGGAGATGTCGATACGGAAGACGCGAGCGAGGATCTTCATCCACGAGAGCCGACGCGCGGACTCCGGAGGGCTGTTCGTGGTTCGTATGCTGAAGCGAGGGGCCGATGAGCTTTACGTCGGACAACTGGATCGAGACCGAGTTTGAAAGTGTTTGATGCGAATTTCGCGACAGTGTATTCAAACCATGCTCAAGTGCGACATGTAGAGCATCTGCCCACTTGATCCGAATTTGGCGCTTTGAAAATTCAGCTTGATGGTCCTTTCGAACTCTTCGCGGCATTCGGTCCGTCCGTCGATAGCCGCAAATAAGGCAACTTCACTTGACATGTTTTGCTGAAGCAGCAATCCGCACAAGTCTTCGCAATTCAAGCTGTCGTGCCTGGCAACGAAGGCTTCCGATGTGACACAGGCAGCGCATGCTGATTTCAGCTTTCCACCAAGCTTGAGCACAAAATTCCGGACCCATGCACCATGCCCTTCTTGATGAGGGGTTGCTGTGGCGAGTCGCTCGATTTCCAACGAAATTGATAATCCTCTTGGTCCAGTGAAGGCGTTCAGAGTTATCGCGCGCCTGTATCTGCGTGTCAGGAAGTCGACCGATATTCCGGCTTCGTTTTCGAACAATGTCGGGAGGTCTCTCAGCTTGACAGATCTGACTGTCTCATCCTCACGGAATTCAATGTCATCGGTTGCCGAAATTGGGCACGCGCCATCCGCGACAAGTCCGAAAGCAGCCGTGATGTCGGAAAGTTTGTCAGCGAATAGTTCTTTTCGACTGCCGTCGACAGGAGAAAACCGGAAAAGCAGTGGTGCAGGCATGAAATCGACGACCCCATCTCTTTATCATTACTACATTGAAACCGCGCGCGAATCGCGTCGGCAGAGGCATCGCCCGGGATGAAGCCGTCGGGTGTGCTGGGGCCCAGAATTCGATCATCGCCCAAGAGCTGTCCGATCGTCGGCCCGGTCAGAGAGCTGTCTCCACAGGCTACAATAACCCGGTCAAGCCGCCCGTCAGCCAGGAGCCGCGCTGCCATATCGAATGCCGCAGTGCCGGAAGGACGTCCATGTGCCACAAATCGGGGGCTACCCGCCTTCGGCATCTCGATGATTTCGTGAACCATCTCAACGAACTGGTCGGCGTCGCAGATTGGCCGCCCCAGTCGGGTTGGCTTGGCCAAACAGAGGATCAGTGCGGCGTCGGTACGTGCAGCGGGTACGCCGAGACGAGCGCGGTGCGAAGCGACGCGCTGGCAGAGAGTCAGGGGGCCCCGACGGAGGTCTGGGGTGTGAACGTCAAGGAGGGCTCTTGGCCCGTACCCAACAGCGTGTCGTCGTGGTCGTTTCGGAGTTCGAGCCCACTTCGCTCGGCCGCCACGAGACGATCGCCGGGCGCGACTACGTCGTGGTGCGGCCAGGTCCCGGCGACCTCACAACTGATGAGTTCGACGGTGCTTCGCCGCGCAGCAGGGCTTCGCCTCGAAGGGTGTTGGGCGGCAGCCGGGAGTTCCTGGCGCACGGTCTGACATCGCAGTCGCATCGGTCGGTCCGCCTCCGAACAGACATCATTCGAAGTCGCGGCGGACTCGTAGGGACGCCACTGCGTCGGACGCTCGAGCTGGCACGCATCTCCTTGGGCAGGCTCGAGCGCGACCTCGAATCCTTGCCCGCCGCGCTCTTGGGTGCGCATCTGGCCAACGTATAGCCAGGTGCGTAGCCACGTGTGCTGCTTGAACTCGCCGCTTTGGCCGGGGCTGGGGCCAGACCGCTCGCGAGCTTCTATTTGAAGGCCGGCAACGACTTCGCCCGAAGCGCGAGTCTCGACAAAAAACTGTCCGTAGCGCGTGCCGAAGATCGTCGTCTGCGAGCAGCCATCCATGTACGTCCCCACGGTCGACAGCGTGTATCGAGCCGCTGTGAAGCCCGCCTTCGGTCGGCCTGGATCCCCATCCGACGACTTGGGACGGTTCACGAGAGCCGGGGCGCTCCCATCCGCGACCGGGGCCCTCGGGGGGAGCTGCGTTGCCTGTTTCGCCGGGGCGCATGCGACCAAGAGGCTCACGCAAGTGCTCGCGACGAACGAGGCGAGACGCTGCGTTGCAGTTCGGGGCACCATCAGGTCTCCGGCACTCTACCGTGCCATCCGAGGAATCCCGGTCCAACGCGCCAGACGTCGCCGGAGTCTACGAACCTCGGCCGGTGGCTTTGAAATCCGCCGCGCCCATTTCGTGGCTCGAACCGATCCGCCGGAACGGTACTTGGCTTGTCTCCAAGGGATATCCGACGCAAGGTCGGCCATGTAGGGTCCGATCTGCGGAACTCGTCGCAGGTCAGCCTTCAGCCGACTTCCCGAAAAGGGAACCCCTTGGGCTGACTGGCGTCTCGATCTGGAACTTACGCAACCAGA
>CAYGTG010000540.1:0-6008 GCA_964352485.1 uncultured Nannocystaceae bacterium
GCATGGGGTCGAGTCGGGGAGTGGTGGTGGGCACAACCCGTTGGGGTGCCAGCTTGAAGCCGAGACCCGCGGTTCGGGCGGACGGCGGTGCGACGTTCTCCACAGCGACGGGTGCCGAAGCCTGCGGGGCGGCGGGCTCGTATGCGGCCGGGACTGGCGTCGGGGCTGCGGACAGGCCTCGCGAGGCTGGCGGCGGCGAAGCGGAGGGCTCCTTGGGTCGATCGAAGGGCAGTGGCTCGCGGGGCTTCGCGGCCTTCGTCGACGCTGTGATGGGCGCGACGCTGGCACGCGGAAGTCGTGCCTCCGGGCCAGCGAGTGAAGGCAGTGTCACGCCCTGTCCGTTGTCCCGCCGCGGCGGGTCGCTCGACGCATCTTCGACCGGCCGACGTTCGCGGAGGGGGGCCGAGCGCGTGGGCACAGCTGCGGCGGCACCGGCCGCACCTCGGATTCGCACGAGGATCGAAAGGGACACTCCCTTCTTGGTCACCGTCGCCGTCAACCGCCGACCGTCGAGGTCGAAGTTCACATCCTTCGTCTTGTCTCCCCCCGAGAGCAGAGGCAAGACGTCCGTTCCCTCGAAGAACCGCGCAATGGTGCGCGCATTGAGCGGAGAGACGGTCACAGGGAGGTCGCGGGTTGTGGACTTCACCGTGGCTGGCGACCCGACCGCAAACAACAATCCCTGGGCTTCAGAGCGCTCGAGGTACGCGCACAGTTGGCTGAGCTTGCTCACCGGTTTCGAGGGTATCTCGAAATCGGGAAACGCCGGAGACCGTCCGAGAATCGGAGCGCTCAGGCGGCCACTCGGCGCCGGCGTCTGCCCGAGGCGATGGCAAAGACAACGGCCCAAACCGGCAGCGTTCCCGATCCGGAACCGCTTTGGCATCCGCAGCCCTCGGGCTCGCCGGGCGCTCCGTAGGTCGTCGAAGGGGGCAACGCATTGGCGCCGCCGAGCGCACTGGTTCGGCCAACCGTCACGGTCACCGTGTTGCTGACGCGGATATAGCCCTGCGTATCTTGGACCTCGACCCGGAGCTCGTATTCGCCGGACACCGACTGCATCGCGGTCCACCCGAAGGGCGCTGCATCGTCGGTGTCCTGAAGGACCGTATTTACGAACAGCGCTGCCTTGTGAACAGTGACGCCGTCGTCGGCATCGATAACGATCTCAAAGGACTCATCCGTCTCGAAGTTCTCCCCGTCCAGCGGCGCGATCAGCTCGATCGACGGGCCGGACGCGTCCGGCGTCGCGGGTCCCATCAGCGCGTAGAGCTCGCGATGGGCGTTTTGCTGCTCGGGACTCCCGCATTCCGCAGCGTGCTGAGCGGGGCACTCCGCGTCCTGACTCAGCGGCAAGCACTCGTCTCGAAACGCCGGGTTTCCGCCAACGTTGGTGGGGTTCATGATGTCCGAAGCTTCGTCGACATGCTCGAGCCCCACCGAGTGCCCGATCTCTTGGCTGATCGTCGTCGCAGTACTCGTCGCGGTGTGACTGTCGCTCGAGCTGTGAAACGCGAAGGCCACGTTGTTGCGGGTGCGAGTGTCCCCGCAGTCGAGCACGGCGATGCCGAGCGTGGAGTCGTTCTCCGGGTTGCCGGGCCCAACCATCGTCATCACGTAGTCACCGCTGGCCGGGCGACGGTCGGTGATGACGGCGTTGTAGGCGGACCAGTCTTCGCGGACCGCTTGCATCACGGCCTGCCGCTTCGCCCCGTTCTCACCGTAGGGTGGATAGGGCCCGGCCATGTTCGTGATGGTGGTGACGTTCGAGCGGGCATCGTCCGGGCCGCCGCTGATCAAATCCGCGCCGTCGAAGTTGAGAAACAAGACGGTCGGGTCCGAGCTGGCGCGGCTGGGTCTCGCAGCTGCGCTCAAGCCCGGATCGTCGAGAGGAATCACGGGGTTGCCGCGCGATTGGCCGAGCCCTTGTGCCTCGAGCTGGGACTGCTCGTCGTCCCAGGTGGCCGGCCGGTGCTCATCGAGGTGCCAGGCCTCCGCTGCGTAGGCAGTCGCAGAGCTCGCGCAGAGCGCGACGATGGCGGTGAATGGGACCCAGCGGGAGAGCATCGAATGCAGCGAAGGCTTTGGCCTTCCCCCTACCTGTGCGGATGGAAGGCAGTGAGGTTCCCCGCTGCCCTTGGGCTGTCACCAGCAGCCCGCTATGCTCCCGATCGTGCAGTTCTCGAGCCCGGCCGGGTGGTGGATGTTGGCGGTCTTGCTGGGCTGCGGACCTCAGAGAAGCTCGGCGCCACCCCCGCAGCCTGCCGCCGCCTCGACGCTGGTGCGCGGCGAGGAAGGCGTGAACCGGCTCATCGGCGAGGTCTGCGGCCAACCCTGCGACACCGCGCTCGCCGGCTCTGCAAGCGGGGCACGAACCTCGGCCGGCGGCGTCGTGCACATGGAGTTGGATGCCGCCTCGTGCCGAGTCCCTGGCCACCTCGAGGAGCCGACCTCCTGCAGCGCCATCTGCACCAGCGAGGCGCAGACCGTCGCCACGGTGCTGGTCGACGTGGGGCCGATCGGGCCGAACTCACGACGAGCGCTGTGCCTGGCCCTCGAACGCGATCGTGGGGTTCCGACGAGAGGTTCGTGTGACGACGTCTGCGAGAGCACGATGGGATGCGCGTGGCCGGCGAGTGAGGACCGGGTGGCGGTCGAGTTCATCGGCCACCTCGAGTTTCAGTGCTCGGATGGATCGGCGGATGCCTTGGATCCGAACCAGTCCGCGGGATCGAACTCGATATCCCCGTAGCCGCCAAAGCCATGCCCCGCGCCGCCGGCGGTCTCGACCCGTACGCTCGCGCCGGCCGGGATGCGGATCGGGGTCCAGGGCAAGATCTGCTCGGGGTCCAGCCCCGGTCGCTCAAGGACGACGCTCGAGGGGCGGGGGGGTCCAGCCCGGTCGATTCCGTGGGGCGGGTTTCGGATTCGGTCGAAGCCAAAGACCGCCTCCACGTCGCGCGTGACCGTGTACCTCCGGTTCACGCCGTCGCCACCGGGACGCGCGCCGCCGCCTCCGGATTCCGTCCGTCCGCGCTGGGTCAGCGACAGCCACGGAAAGAACGCCGCCGTAGTGACGGCACCGAGGATCGGGCTCGCCCAGCCAGAGCGTCCGCGGCGGGCGGGGGTCGCTCCCTCGCCTCCGGGAACCACTTCGCAGACGAGGTCGGCGCCGTGCCGGAGTTCGATGACGGCACCGACGGTATTTGACCCCGCTCCAACTCGGGTGGGCCAGCTGTGGGCCAGCGCCCCAAGGATTGCATCGAACGTGCGCGCGAGGCCGAACGCGCGACGTCCAGGATCGACCGACTGACCTCCTCCAACCCAGCTGTGGCGCGTCGAGAGGAGTTCGAGGCGTTCGAGCCACCGCCGGTCTGCGGGCTGCCCAAGCGCATGACACAGCGCGAGGACGGCCGCCAGCTCGAGGTCCTCGCGGTCCAGGCCGAACCCGTCGGAGCGCTGGAGCGGGTCGCTGTCGCGAAAGTCGAGCGTGAGTCGGTCGGGCGAACCCTTTGCCACGGCCCTCACGCAGAGTCGCTGTCCCGACGCCAGCGTGATGTCATCGCCAAACGATCCTAGTCGTGCCGCGGGCATGGCCACAAGCGGACCGTCGTTGCGGGGGAGCTCGGCCCTACGCGGAAGGTGAGCCGTGAGCGCCTCGAAAGCCATCAGGGTCGCGGCACGGACGTGGCGCGAGAAGTGGGGTTGGTCCCGGGGGCCCCGGGGTCTTGCAGCGCCGCATAGATCTCCAGCGACGCGGACTTGCCTTTGACCTGAACCGGCGCGCGCTTTTCGGCGTTGACTGCCCCCTGGGCGGCCTGCATCGTGAATTCGGAGACGATGACTTCCTCGGCCTTTGCGACACTGCACAGGCGGGCGGCCACGTTCACGGCATCTCCAATGACGGTGTACTGCAGCGTGCGCGAGGACCCGATCGCGCCCGCGATGACGGGACCTGTGTTGATGCCGATGCCGATGTGGATGGGCTCCAGCCCCGAACTCTCGCGGACGCGATTGAACTCGGCCAGCGCGCGCTGCATCTCGAGGCCACAGCGAATGGCTCGGTCGGCCGCATCGGGCAGATGAACCGGTGCGCCAAACAGGCCGATGATCTCATCGCCAACGTACTTGTCGAGGGTCCCGCCGTGGGAGAACAGGACGTCGACCATCACCTCGAAGTAGTCGTTGAGCGTCTTGACCATCTCCTCGGGAGGATGTCGTTCGCTCATCTCCGTGAAGCCGCGGATGTCGGCAAAGAGCATCGTGACCACGCGCTTGGTGCCGCCCTGGTCGAGCTTGAGGGCGCCGCAGACGATTTGGTCGACGAGGTTGGGCGAGAGCAGCCGTTGGAACTGCGCCCGCTGCCCCGCTTCGCGCTCGATCTTCTTGGCCAAGCGATTGTTCTCGATCGCGATCGCGGCCTGGGTCGCGATGCCCTGAAAGAGCATCAAGTCCTTCTCGCTGAACGCACCCGTGGTGAGGGTGGAATCCATGTGCATCACGCCCACGATGCGATCCGAGTAGAGCAGGGGGACCGCCATCGTGGAGCGGATGCCCTGCATGATGATGCTCTTGGACGCCTTGAACCGCTCGTCGAGCATGGCGTCGGACGACAGCACTCCGCGCTTCTTGGTGCGGACCTCGTCGAGAATCGAGTTTGAGAGCTGGATCTCTTCGCCTTCGCGCTTTTGTTTGACGTAGCGCGGTACGAGCGCGTCCGTGTCTTGGTCGACGAGCAAGATGACGGCTCGGTCGGCTTTGATCAGCAGGAAGGTCTCGTTGACGATCTTCTGAAGGAGGTCGTCGAGGTTGGTGTCGACCGAGAGCTTCTGGCTGAGCTCGTGGGCGATGCGGAGTTTTTCGTAGTCGGAGCGAAGCGCTTCGTTGTCGGTGATCTCGGCGACGGGAAGGAAGGTGGTGCTGGCGTCGACGCGGCTGCGGACTTGGCTCTGCAGCATGTCCGTCATGACGGTGAAGTTGCTCGCCGGGGCGGCGGCCTGCTCTTCGTCGTCCTCGAACTTCAGGATCGTGTTGCCCAGCGAGAGCTCGTCGCCGCTCGCGAGGCGGGCCTCGTCGACCCGCTGGCCGTTGACGTGGCAGCCGTTGAGCGAGCCGACATCACGAAGGATGTACCCGCCCTGCGGACCCCGGGTGATCCGACAGTGCTCTTTGGACACGATGCGATCGAGCACCTGGACCGTGTTGTCCGGGTGCCGCCCTACCGTGTTGAAGGCCGTGAGGAGGTACTCCGCAGGACCTTCTCCCTTCACCAGAATGAGCCTGGCTACCATCAGCGCGCTGTCGCTCGCATCGTAGCAGGACCTGCCGCCGCGCGTACCGTGCCCATCAGAAGTTCACCACGTGCTCGACTTCGTACACGAACTCTTGCTTCGGGAGCGCCTGAAACGGCCATTCGATGAAGATCGAGTAGATCGCGCCGAACGCCATTTCATGGTCGTCGAGTTCAATCCAGGTCTCGAGGTCGGGGTCGTTGATGCCCACGCGCAGCAGGTCGGCCTCCATTCGACGGCGCAGGTTCTCCCGGGCCTTGGCGTCCTCGACGTAGTACGGACGCCGTCCCGCGAATGCCGAGCCGGTCTCCTCCAGGACTCGGTAGGCCTCCTGCTTCTGAAGGAAGAGCGGCATGTACTGGTACGCCAGATAGATGCCCAACGCAGCGGTCAGCGCCAACACGATGCTGACCGAGTTGAGCCTCCTGGGCTTCTTGTACTTGACCGCCTGTGCCATCGTTCAGATCGCTGAGGCTACCAGATCGCTGAGGCTCCCAGATCGCTGAGGCTCCCAGATCGCTGAGGCTACGTTAGCAGGCTGCCCTTCAACCCACTACACAGACTCACCCGTACAGGATCGCACGTTGTGAGCTTCGGGTGGGCCCCGCTATGATGTGCGTCTTCGGTGGATCTCTTACCTGCATACGTTGCCCTGCAGCCGTGGGCGGTCGGACGACGGGTGCTGGTCGTGGCGCCCAACGATCTCGCGGGCGCGAG
>CAYGTG010000541.1:0-6000 GCA_964352485.1 uncultured Nannocystaceae bacterium
CGGTCCCCTTCACCCTCGGGAAGCACGATCCCGGTCGGACCCGCTCCGTGCCATTGGTCCATGACGTTGGTCAAATAGACCGTGTCCCCGATCTCCGTATCGGAGAAGTCGACGATCAGGTCCATGCGCTCGGCCGGCGTGATCTTGACGCCGTCCGGCATGTCGACCGGATGCTGGAGAAGGTTGCCGTCGTTGGCGACCATGACCATGTCCTCGCCGTTGCTCAGCACGAACTGATAGAAGCGCGACGGTCCGGCGTTGAGCATGCGCAGCCGGTACTTGCGGCGATCGACCTCGAGGTACGGCTTGACCGCGCCGTTGACCGTGACGTGGTTTCCGAGGAAACCATCGAAGTTGAACACGTCCATGAACAACAGGTGCTCGGGCGTGTCGTCGAAGGACTTATCCGCGAACAGCAGCGGGATGTCGTAGTCCCCACTGGGAAGCCGCAGTGCGTTGGGGTTGGGATCGTTCTCGTCACCCGAGTCGACTTCGTCGAACAACAGGTACATCCCGACCAGTCCCTTGTAGGTGTTCTGGGCCGTGAAGTCGCCGCGGTGATCGTGGTACCACAGGGTGTTCAGCGCCTCGTTGGGGTCTCCGCCCGCGAGCACGTTGGGGTAGTGGTGGTCGTGGAACTCCCCGGTTAGCTCGGTGAGGTAGTCGTCGTCCGTGCCCATGATGTAGTCGGGGCCCGGGTGGACGGCTCCGACCTCGATGTCGTCCTCGTTCCCGAGGATTCCGTCGAGACCCGCATCCACGGTGGGCACGACGCCCGGATAGAAGTCGCCAGGGAAGCCGTCCGACTCAGACGGCGTGTGGGAGTTGTGCAAGTGAGTGATCGTCTCCGGGCGACCGAACCCGCTGCCGTCGCCACCGACGTCGAGGTCGTTGTACTGACGCACAACGATAGGCACTCCATAGTGGGCCTTGTACAGCGGCCCTGGCGACATGTCGCTGAAGCCGTACACGTTGCTGGGTGCCAAATCGGGGTGGAACTTCCACGGGAACTGCCTGACGTGGACCTCGTAGAGCTTCTCGGGAAAGAACTCATCGAAGCGCTGGTGCGGACGCCCGGAGTTGGAGAACGGCATGCCGGGCAGGTCGTCGACCAGAACCGGATTGCCGAAGCGATCGGTTGCGGTGTCGGCATCCTGCAAGAACGGCAGGGCTTGCACGAAGGGCTCGAGCTCGACCCGACGAGGGTCGCAGTAGTCGCCGGTGCTCTGCAGGCAGTTGAAGTTGTCGATGACCTCTTGGTCGAGTGTCGGAACAAGGAACGCGTCGTCGGCCACTGACCCCCCCCGGGGGTCGATGAGAGTGGGTCATATGACCCAAGGCGGCCCGTTCTCGAATGTTTCTTTGTTGCGGCTGTAGAGGTTGACCAAGCCGGCCTCTTCGAGTGCGAAGATCTCGTGCTTGCGGCGGATGATCGGCGTGCCGTCCTCATCCAATCCGTTGCGATCCGTCATCGTCAACATCAGGGCGTTTTGCGCCGGCGTACCCCCGATGAGCGCGGCTTCGGTGTATTGGACGAACTCGATCGTCCACAGCCCCAGCGGGTTTTCGGACAGATAGCCAAGGCCTGTGTCGAAGACGTTGTCCTGCCGACGGTTGGGCGGACCTGGGGAAAATGGGTCCCCGTCGGCGCGCGGGAAGATGAACGCCCGAAACTCGTCGGCAATGGCCCGTGCCTGCTGCCCTTTCTTGCCGTTGCGGAAGCCTTCGACCGGTAGGAACGCGGGCGGGTCCGGGTAGTACAAGAGTGCACCACCAGCGTCGTATCCGCCGTTGGTGGCAATGATGCGAACGTTGCTCCGGGAGTTGTCGGGGCTCGAATCTTCGACAACGGCACCCACTCCGCCACCGCGCTCCTGGATGGTGAGGACGAGGTTCTTCTTCTTGATCCCGTTCTTCTTGTAGAACGTCTTCGAGAAGTCGTAGGGCTGGTCACCCGGCGAGTCACCGTAGGGCTGTTCGGCCCGTGCCGCCCCTGGCGCGAACGCGAGCAGCGACATGACTGCAATCGGAGCGCACAGTGCGCTCGTCCATGGCGAGTTTTGGCGACCTGTCTTCATCGGATCCATTCCTTCGGGGTATCGGGGCAAGTCTCCTTACCCTCGAAAGAGCACCTGACTAGCAGTACGGGGGCGGCTCCTTCCTGACAACAGGTAGCGGTAAGCCAGCTTGCTGTCGCTGTTGCGTTTAACGCGCCGAACAACGTCCGCGGGCTCGGGTTCGTGTTCTGCTGCGCCGACGCCGTTGAACGCAAAAGCGCTCCGGCCGCCGGACCTGAATGGTCCGCCCTGGTCGCGCCAAACGCGGCAGACGGCCCGGTCTAAATCGCCCGGGCGAAATCACCCATCGTGGACTGAACATCACCTTCTTTGGGGATAAGTCTGCGGGGTCGTGCGTGGCCACGTCGCGCGTTTCTTCATGGCCCGGCCGGGAGACCCGTGGTGTTGGTTTCGCGCATGACAAGAAAGCCACAAAGCTGCTGGGTCATTGACCGCTGGATCCGATCACACGCAGGACACACTCTCGCTCCTCGCGAGAACCCGCATGGGCCTTGCCCAGGCCGATGTCGCTCGTGGGTACAACCAGCGCGCGGCCGAACGATTCGAGAGCGCGCTTGGACTCATGCAGCGACTCGAACCATCGCCGCCCGAGGAAGTCCTCGCGGAAGTCCGAGGGGAACTCGCCCGTCTAAACGCGACGCAGTGAGCTTGTACCGGGCCGATTCTTGGGCGGTGGAGCCGGGCTCAGTTGACGCCCAGCTCGCACTTGCACTCGATCGCGACCAGCTCCTCGGCACAGGGTCCGCCCGGGAACGCGGTCGCGGTGTCGTCGAATTCCTGGCAGTCGAGGGTTTGCACGCAGGCCAAGAGCTCCTCGTATGCACCTCCGCAGGACGAGAGGGGATCGAGCTTGGGCGAAAAGACCCAGTAGGCTCCGCTCGTGCAGAAGCCCTGAAGGACCTCCAGTGCGTCCATGTAGTCTGCGTACTGGGAGAAGCCGCTGATGTAGTCGCCCATCCCGTCACAGGTCAGGGCCTGCTCGGCGATATCCAAACAGACGGCTTCGATTGTGCCTGCGGGCTCGATGACCGGCAGGTCGGCGCACCCGAGCGCTTCTGCCTCGGCCGCGTCTTCACAGGCGTTGAGGGCTGAGTTCTCGGATTGGCAGTTTGCCAGGCACACGCCCACGGAGGCTTCACACTCGAGGAGCTCGATCGCCTCAACCGGACAGACCTCGTTTTGCGAGTAGTAGCCGCACAGCTCCACGAGATACTCCGGGTCGTAGTAGTCCGGGTAGCAATCCTCGAACCCGTCGGCCCAGGTCTCGCACAGATCTGGCGACCCGGTCGAGCTGGAGCTGCTGTCGTCTCCACCGGAGGTGGAGTCTCCCGACGTTGCGGTCGAGCCCTCCACGGATCCGGTGCTGGAGGGTGATGTCCCGCCCGAGGACGACGCTTCCCCGGAGGACGGGCTCTCGCCGGTGGACGACATCTCGCCGGTGGACGACATCTCGCTGGTGGACGACGTCCCTCCCGTCGCAGTCGCGGCAGGACCGGAGCTCGACCCAGAATCGGTCGACGTCGAACCGGTCTCGTCGGTGGAATTCGCGACGACCCCGGGTCCGCACGCCAGGGGAAGTGTCGCCAGTGTCAGTAAGAACGTTCGGTTATTCCAAGATTCCATTTAAACCTACGCCCGAACTCTATCAATCATCGACCGGCAGAATCAATCGCTTTGGGACGCTCAGTGACGGCGGTCGCCAACGCGCTCGGCATCCCGTGGCCGCATCTTTTAACGGCAACGGTGCCATCGCTGGGGCGAGCCCCGCGATGGCACCGTTTTCTTGCGATCCGCCGCGCCGGGTTTTTCCTCAGCCTGCTGCTAGTAGCTAAACGTCGTCGCGTCGTAGCAACCGTCGAAGCCGGTGAGCGAGCGACCCGAGAGTGCCTCGGCCAGTCCGACCAAGTCTTCCCCTTCGCACCCGCCACCGCCGCCCGGCAGGGAATAGCCACACTCGACGTTGCAGGAGCCGGTGTCGTAGGAGTAGACCTCCACCTCGACGCCCTCGGGCGCGTTGACGATCTGGGCGTGGTAGCCGATCGCAATGATTGAGGTGAGCTCTCCGCCTTCGGCGATCTCGACGTCCCAAGTCGTGGGTTCGTATGCGCTGAGCACCAGCACGTTGTCGCCGGGCCGCGACCAGCTCACGCTGCCGGCACCCATCGGGTGGTTGTTGCCGCTGTGGTCGCTTCGCGTCTGATACACGCCCATGACCCACAGCGCGCTCTCTTGGTCCTCGGCGTTGCGCCAGGAACTCACGGCGTAGCCGCTGGGTGTGTCGCAGTCGACGATGACGCCTTCGTCGTTGCCTGGCGAGTATTGATCGAGGCGTCCGAGGTCGAACGGTTCCGCCTGCACGCACTCCTCTCCGGTATCGGTGCCATTGGGGTCACCGGTTTCGCCGCCTTGGTGACCGGTGTCCTCGTTGCAGCCGCCGTCATCGTCGCCGCCTTCATCGCCGCCGCTGCCGAAGGTCTCTCCGCTATCGTCGAACGTTTCGCCGGTGTCGAGCACGCCGCTGTCGCTCATGGACTCGCCGGATTCTTCGCCGGGGTAGTCCATGCCTTGGCGCGGCGCCTCGCTGTCGCTACTGGTATCGCAGGCGACCAGGGCCAGTGCCAGCGAGAGAACTCCGAGGGGGATGGCTGTGGTGTGGGCTTTCAACATCACCCATAACACTCCCGGTCCCATTGCGAATCTGTCACAAGCCGAAAGAAAAACTCGTTGATTCGTAGCAGCCGTCGAAGCCGGAGACTGGAAGTCCGGTTCTGTTCTGCGCGAATCGAACCAGCTCCACCCCCTCGCAGCCGCCGCCGTCGCCGGGGACGGAG
This sequence comes from uncultured Nannocystaceae bacterium, assembly GCA_964352485.1. GTDB lineage: Bacteria > Myxococcota_A > Polyangia > Nannocystales > Nannocystaceae > CAJXVA01. The sequence continues at coordinate 4,910 of CAYGTG010000541.1, forward strand.
AATCCGCAGGCCATGAACGTCCCGCCCTGTTCGTAGGTGTGAACCTCGACATCGACGCCCTCGGGCGCGTTGATCGCTTGCGCGTGATATCCGGTGAGGATGACCCGGTCCAGCGCGCCGTCTCCGGTGAGCGAGACCGTCCACTCGGTGGGTTCGTAGGACGACAGCACCAGGGTGTTGGATCCGGCCAGTGACCAGTCCACATCCACCGAGCCCTGAGGATGGTAATTGCCGGAGTGGTCGGAACGGGACTGATAGATGCCCGCGATCCACAGGCGCTCGTCTTCAACCGGCTCCGCCCTCCACCACGAACGATTGCCGCCGGCGCAGCTGGTGGCGCTCGCGGGAAGGCAACGCAGGTCCTGCTGTGCGGTGTTGGGGCAGTCGTCGGGAGGAGACCAGTCGGTGGGAAGCGGGAGGTCGTACGTCTTTGGCTCTCCACCCGAACTCGAGCCGGGCTCATCGAGGCCCGTCGAGTCCAACGTGGTCTCGCCTGACTCTTCGTTGCTCGTTGTGCTGCTGCTTCCAGCTTCCGGGTCGACTTCGTGGCCGAGCGGGGCGGCCTGAACGCAGGCCGTGAGGAGGGGCAGCGCGAGCGCGGCGTATCGCGTTACCAGCATGCGCGGCGGACCTTCGCGTTGATCGGTGAGGACGGTGAGCGCTCCTGCAGCGCCACGGCTTCCTTGTGCGCCGCCCGAGTTCGACCCCGCTCACACAACGCACTGACGCGAATCCCGGCTGCGACGTCCCGGAGGCGTCCGCGAGGAAAGGTGTCGTCGTAGGTGTTGAGCATGCGAAGTGCGTCCCGGTTGCGGCCTGCGTTGTGAGCCGCCTTCGCGTCGCGAAGGAGCTCGGTTTCGGGAGCGATCGAAGCTTGCGGGGCGGGGGGCGGTGCGGCAGTGGCGGCGGATCCCCACGCCGCACGTCGCGTTGCAGACGCGGCTGCGACCTCGTTCGCGAGGGCCGTGAGCTGTTCGTCGTTGTCGGCCTCGTCCTCGTCCTGGGTGGGGGCCGGACCGTCACGCTCTGCGGAGGCAACCTCGTCGGGCGCAGCGGGCTGGTCGGGCTTCTCGCGGGCGCTGGGTTTCTCC
>CAYGTG010000542.1:0-3444 GCA_964352485.1 uncultured Nannocystaceae bacterium
ACACGACGACCGGATCGACCGGGACGGAAGACGTCTCGACGTCCTCCAGCACGGGCGAGGGCAGCACGGGCCAGGCCTCGTCCTCCTCAGGTCCAGAGCAACGGTGGTGCTTGCGCGGGGAGTCGGTGCTGCTCCCGGACAACTATGACGCGGGCTCGATTCGGCCCGACAGCGATGGGAACGGCCGCGACGAGTGGTGGATCATGGAACCCCTCTGGGACGCGGTCGCTCGCGAGGGCTCGACGCGGTTCACGGTCCATGAACTGGAGGGCCAGAGCTTCGCGTTGCGCTCCGACGTCGTGCTGCTCGGTTCGCTCTTGACCCTGGACGACGTCGACGGTGACGGCACCGCCGACGCCATACTCAAAGCCTGGAACGACCCCGCGGCGTGGTGGCAGCGCGGCCTTGGGGGCCTCACCTTCGAGACAACGCGGCGCCCGTTCGAGGCGCCAGAGGTCGTTCGGCTCTACGCCGATGTCAACGGCGACGGTTTCCTCGATGTCCTCGACAAGGAGAGCTTCACGATCGTCCCGCTGTCCCTGTGGCTCGGCGACGGCATGGGCGGCTTTTCCCTCTCCTCGACCATTGGTGGCGACGAGCACGCCCTGGTCGAAGTGATCCCCGGCGCGACGGACTCGGAGAAAGTGCTCCGCTTCCAGTCTCCTCACGCCGGCACCGGAGAGGAGGAGAGCTTCTTCCAGCTCGTCGATGTGACAGCGGCGGGCGAGATCACGGTGCGGGCGTCGGCCACCGTCATGGGGTTTGCGTCGAGCGTGATTGCGGACATCAATAGAGATGGTGTGAGCGACATCCTGGGAGGCGGTCCGAACTCGTACGCCCACAGCTGGCTGCGAAGCGAGGGCAAGCGGTACGAGGAGGAGGTCCTCGGACGCAACGTACGGGCGATCATCCCGGGGCCGTGGACCGAGCCGGGTGCCACCGACGCTCTGGTCTGGGATGAATCCGTCGGGCTCTATGCGCCCACCGACGGCGCGTGGAAGCGGGTCGGGTCAGTGCAGACCTCTCCGGGACTCGAGCCGCGCGCGATCCACCTGCCGCTGCAAGCCGACGATGACGGTCAGCAAGACTTCGTGCAAATCGGCGAGACCCATTCGCTGTGGAGGTTCGGGCCATGCGACTGACCCGATGCATGATCGCCGCCGCGGGTCTCACCGCCTGCGCTCCGGAGTCCGCCGCCGACAGCGGGGGAAGCACGGAAGACGGGTCGAGTTCCGCGGCCATCGTGAGCACCACAGAAACCAGCGAGACGACTGGCGGGAACTCGACCACAGGCCCATCGTCTGCAGAGTCCTCGTCGTCCGCCGGGTTCGAGACCGACCCGTTCCCACCGCCGCCGCGGCCTCGCCCATCGCCGTCGTGTGGCGATGGAACGCTCCAGCTGGACGAGGAGTGTGACGATGCCAATGAGGTGGATGACGACGCCTGCAGCAACACGTGCGTCTCGACGGCGAGCATCTTGTGGGACGTCGAGTTGGAAAGCGAAGGGTTGGGCTGCGCCACCACGGTCGCAGTGGCCCCCTCTGGCGACCTCGTGGTTGGGGGGTACGCCTTCACCAACGGTTACCCCGATATGGACGCCTGGATTGCTCGGCTGACGGCCGAAGGCGAGCTGTCGTGGAGCGATTCCTGGGATGGAAGCGGTCAGAGGCCCGGCGAACGGGTCGAGGCGGTCGGCCTCGATTCCGAAGGGAGTGCTTACGCCCTCGCGACCCTGAACGCTCAATTCGTCCGGTCCTACCTGTCCAAGCGGACTCCGGACGGGGTGGAACTGTGGCAGGTACCCGTCCCCACCGAGCTGGGCGAGGGCAGCTATGCCGAGAGCCTGACGACCGATGCGGACGGCTCGACGACCGTCGTGATCGCGCACTCTGGTCAGCCCGAGGGAGCCCGTCTGGCTCGCTTCGACGCAGATGGAGTGATGGCATGGCCGGCCGTCTTGGACACGGGGGGCGCCCGGTTCGGAGCGATGGAACTCCACCGCGCCTCGGACGGTGACCTCCGACTGGTGACGGTGCAGGGGACGGCGTTCGACCTTCGCCCAAGGATCGAGCGGAGGGCGGATGGTGGCTCCCTCGTCTGGAACCGTACTGCGGACCCTCCGTTGGCATCGGAGCACTTCGCGGCTGCGGTTGGGCCCGACGGCTCGACCTCGATCGTAGCCTACGACGCCTTCAACCCCGCGCAGCTCGTGCTGCGATCGTGGACCGCCGAAGGTGACGGACCGCAGACCAGCGTCCCAGGATTCAAACGGCGGATGCGTATCGAGGAGGCTGTGGTGGCTGCCGACGGGACCCTCTATGTCGCTGGAACCGGCTTCGACGGCGCCGATCCGCAGGGGTGGCTTCTCCGCATCAACCCCTCCGGCGAGCTTGTCTGGGGTCGTCGTCACGAGCGCACCGTCAACGGCCTCGCGCTGACGCCCGAAGGCGACGTCCTGATCGTCGGGTGCAGCGAGGACGACGAGGCGATCTGGTTGCGGCGATACGCCGGGTGATAGGACAGGCGCGGTGACGTCCTGCCGTCGATACGTCGGCGCCGGCTTCGGGTTGTTGATGCTGGCGCTCGGAGTTTCCATACACCTGCGACCGCGCTCCACCCCGGAGACCCCATAGGTGGAGATCCGCGAAATCGAGCTCGACAACGCATCCTCGACCGGCTCCGCCGATTCGACGGGAACGAGTGTTATCGTTCTCTCGTGGCGCGGTGGATGCTTCTGTCGGTCGGTTTCCTTGGGGTCGCCTGCGCGTCCGATGACGGCGGAAACACGCCGTTCGGGGTCCCGACCGGTGCCAGTGCAAGCGCGAGTGCAAGCGCCACGGCCTCAGGGTCCGCGACCGACACAGACGCGACCAGCGGTTCGAGTGGATCCTCCACCGGCGGTGGATCCGAGACCGTCGGCAGCTCCAGCAGCAGCACGGGCAGTCCCACTACGAGCCCCGGTTCGACCTCGATCGGCAGCACCGGCGGCGATGAAACAGCCGCCGTCGACCCCGGAACCCAGCCCGCCGACGGCCTGTACTCCACGTGCTTGGTGCCCGAGCAGTGCGACCCGATTCCGGCGCTGTGCATCACGATCAACGACGAAGACGGGGTCCCGATGGACGGCTTCTGCTCTCAGACCGGATGCACCAACCCTGCGGTCGACTGCGTTCCGACGCCGGGCGGCACCGCCGTGCCCGCGTGCATGCCCGTCACCGTCAACGGGGCTGAGGGATCTGCGTGTGCCCTAGACTGCTCGGGCGGCGCAACCTGCCCCGCGCCCATGACGTGCTACTCGCTCACGTTCGGAATGATCTGCGGCTGAGCGCCCGCGTTACGGCCCGCGTTAGGGTCCGCGCTACGGTCCGCGCTACGGCCCGCGCTACGGTCCGCGCTACGGTCCGCGCTACGGTCCGCGCTACGGTCCGCGCTACGGTCCGCGCT
>CAYGTG010000542.1:3544-5561 GCA_964352485.1 uncultured Nannocystaceae bacterium
ACGGTGAGGTCCAGATCTGCCCGGGACTGCCCTCGGAGATGTAACCGAGGTTGTTCACCGCGTTGTCACGCTCGGCCGCGCTCGTCGTATAGAAGTGTCGCCCTGCAGGGCTGCGCAACCGATACAGCGGCGTCGAGCCACAGCTTGCCCCAGGCGACAGGTATCCAAGCGTCGCGGCGATGGATCCCGCCCCCTCGCACGTGTTGCTGGTGGTGAGGAAGGTGTTGCCCCCGCCGATGTCGCATCGATACAGGGCCGAGAGTCCATCAGCCTGCGCCGCGTACATCCACCAATAGTCCGCAAACTCTAGCGTCCGGCCCGACGCAGAGGTCTCGGCCAGCACGTTGGTGTAGTAGTGCCCATTGGGCCCGATGGAGCGGTGCACGCCCTGGCGACATCCGGCCATCGCCCCCTCGTCACACGACCCGTTGCAGTCGTCGTCGATGGCGTTGCACATCTCCACGGGGACCTGACAGACCGCCTCACAGCCGTTGCATGCGGTCACCCCCGTGCTTCCGCATTCGGTCGTGCACGACTCACCGCCGGAGCATCCCGCTTGGGCTTCGCAGCCGTTGGCCGCCGCGCCGTCGCAATCAAACCACCCAACGTCACAGTCCCCGACGTCGCAGCTCCCCGCAACGCACGAAGACTGCGAGTTGGGGACCACGCACGTGATCCCGCAGTCGCCACAATTGTCTGGATCGCTCTGATGGTCGACGCACAGCACACCGCAGGCGCTCAGACCGTCATCACACGCCACGCCCGGCCCGCTGCCGGACCCGGGGTCGGTCGTGAAGTTGGTTGTCTCTCCGCCTGGGCCGGTCGTCGGACCGCCCTGCGTCATCGTCGCAGTGCCCGAGGATGGCTCGCTGCTGTCCGATGCGGTTGTCACCGAACCGGTCGAGGACGCCGCGCCGACCGTGTTGCCCGAGCCGAACGCCGAATCGCCACCTTGGCCATCAGCGCATGCCGTGGCCAGCAGCAGGCTGGAGACGAAGCCAAGCCGCCGCATCAGACCAAAATGCCCGAGATTGCGTCGGAGGTTTCGCCGCCGTTCCAGCCGAAGCTGGGCGTAGGCAACCCAAGCGCGCGAAGCAGGGTGACGTGGGCGGTCGAGTAGTTGCCGCCCGGATCGCGCACGTGCACGCCGCGGTTGAGGTTGCCGCACGCACCTCCGGCGAGCACCACAGGCATCTCGGAGACGCTGTGCTGCCAGCCTTCGCCGTACTCGGAGGTGCCGAGAATCGCGGCCCGGTCCATCAGCGAGACGCCGGCCGGGTCGACCACGGCTTGCAGCTGATCCATGAAGATCGAGAAGCACTGCATCTGATAGGCCGTGATCGCGTTGACCCGATCCCAGTAGCCATCGTGACAGGTCTTGTGCATGCCGTCGGGCACGCCCAGGTTGGAGAAGATGTGCGTGGTCGCAGGGGAGGTCAGCATGAAGCTGAACGCGCGGGTGATTCCGCATCCCAGCGCCATCGCCAGCAGCTCGCCCATGACCCGAGTCTTCTCCATGAGATCGTCGGGCTCGGCCGGCTGGGCCCCGGGCTCACACGAAACGCCGATCAACTCGAGTCGGCGCTGGACCTCGTTGATGTGCGCGAGGTGGTCGTCGAGACGAATCTGGTCGCGGGGACCGAGCTTGGCCCGCAGCGCGTTGGCATCTTCGAGCACCGCGTCGAGAACGTTCGCGCGGCGCTCCAGCGCCTCGAAGTCGTCGGGGATGTCGAACAGCAGACTCCACAGCTGATTGGGGCTGCTGATCGGAAGGTTGAGCGAGTCGGGCCCGTTGTAGCTGATCGCGTTCCAGTGACCGTAGTCGTGAAACCGTGCCTCGCTGACCCCGAGTACGAGCGAGCGATACGGAGGGGGATTCCGACCGTAGAAGTTGGGGTGCTTCGCAACGTACTGGTCCAGCGAAGGACGCAGCGCCGTCAGTGTCTGCGACGGATGATCGAAACCCTCCGGACGGATCCGGTCGCCGGTCATCGCGACCATGAAGCCGCGCATGTGA
>CAYGTG010000542.1:5571-5999 GCA_964352485.1 uncultured Nannocystaceae bacterium
GACGATGCTCGGCTGGTGCGCCGCGATGTGCTCGATGAGCGGCGAGGGCGTGTAGCCTGCGCCCACGTCAGCGGGCGTCCAGACGTCGGTACCACTGCCCTGCACGCCACCGTGTCCGGCGTGCCACGGCGTGCCGTTGGCCCAGAAAAACACTCCGGAGATCGGTCCCTCTTGTGAACCGTCCGCGAGCGCACCATGGGTCCCCATCATCGCCTCGAGCGGCGGCAGCGCGAGCGAGACGACGCCGCCTCCAAGCGCGCCTTTGAGAACGGTTCGACGAGACAGGTACTTGCGGGGCTTCATGAGCCTTCCTCCGTCTGCAGGGTCACGTAGCGAAAGCTGTCGTGCCGGACGAGCTGCACGAGCAGCTCTGAGAATCGGTGGCCTCGGTCTGCGAAGCGCGCCGAGAGGTCGTCGAGGGCGGGCTG
>CAYGTG010000543.1:0-5988 GCA_964352485.1 uncultured Nannocystaceae bacterium
CGCCCGCCCCAAGCGACCCCGATGCGATGCAGTGGGAGGAGCTGGACGAACCCACGGCACCCGCGCCGTCTGAAGCGCAACCGCCGACCGAACCGGCACCGCCGGCGGACGCCGAGACCCCGCCGTCTGAAGCTGCGCCCCCAGCCGAAGACGCCGCTCCCGCCGATGCCGCGGTTGAGGAGCCCGAGGCCACGCCACCCGAGCCGAGCGGAGCGGTGGAGCCCGAGCCCAATCTCGAGTCCGCGCCCAAACTCGAGCCCGCGCCCGAGCCGGCGGCGGTCGAGTTCACGCCACCCGAGTCCGAGATCGCCGAGCTTCAGCCGCCAGGAGACTCCGAGGTGAAGTCCAAACCGGACTCCCTGTACGGGCGCTTGTGGGCCGGCCCGGTCCTCGGCGCGGGCGCCAACCTGTTCGCGATCGGAGCCTCGGCCACGTACTTCATCGTCCCCTACTTCGGCGTGGGCGGCGAGTTGGTCAACGTGTTCTCGTGGGACCCCGACGGCAGCTACTACGAGTTCCAGCTCACACCTCAAGCCACCGTGCTGATGCTTCCCAAGCGCCGCGTGTCCCCCCTGCTGTGGGGCGGCTTCGGGCTCGACACGTTCAACAAGGGTCTGGGCACCTACGGACGATGGACCGCGGGCGGCGGCCTCATCATGCTGCTCGGCCGACGCATCATCCTCACGGTCGGGGTGGAGGTCGATGGCCGCGTCCCCTCCCGCGAGTGGAACCGAACGTTCACGTGTGGCCCCATCCGCGGCAACTGCACGATGGGGATTGGGCCGGCATTGGGGATTTCGATCCCGTTCGGCTGACCTCGGACAATTCGTCAATCAACCGCGTCATTCGCGTCAGGCCCGATGCGAATACGTCTCGTGGGCAACCACCGACCGCACATCCTGCTACCCTCGGCGCGTGCACCGTGCACCGTGGCCGAAATCAGTGGCGTCACCGCGCGTGCTCTGCACTACTACGACGAAATCGGCTTACTCTGCCCCGCCCGAGGCAAGGGCAATTACCGGATTTACAGCTCCGCGGACCTGCTGCGCCTCCAGCAGATCCTGGTCTACCGCGAGCTCGGGCTTCCGCTCCAGCGCATCAAGGCGCTGATGGACGACCCTGGGTTCTCCACCGAGCACGCGCTGATCGAGCAGCGAGCCCAGCTGGAAGACAAGGCCAAAGACACCGCCCGCATGCTCGCCGCTGTCGACCAGGCCCTGGCTCGGCTGCGTGGAGACCCGAGAGTCGAGCTCGCTTCGCTCTTCGACGGCTTCGATCCACAGCGATACGAGCAAGAGGTCGCCGAGCGCTGGGCCGAGACCGAGGCGTACACGCAGAGCGAGCGCCGAGCGACGTCGTACTCTGAAGAGGACTGGGTCCGCATCAAGTCGGAATCGGAGAACATCTTGAGACGCGTCGCCGAAGCCGTTCGTCGGGGGTCCCGTGCTTCATCGGACGAAGGCATCGCCCTCGCCGAGGCATACCGCCTTCACATTGACCGCTACTTCTACCCGTGCACCCCGCGGATGTATCGAGAGGTGGCGTCGCTGTACACCTCCGACGCTCGGTTCCAGCGAGACCTCGACCGGTTTGGCGATGGGGTCGCGGCGTTTTTGGCCGAGGCCGCTGAGGCCCACGCGGAGGCCTGACGATCTTGGGGCGAGGGATTCAGCCTCTGCAAGCCGGATATCTGTGGGACGTTCGCCCGGGATGAAACGCTCGCTTGGATTGGCCGGACTGAGTTTGCTCTTGGGCGGGATGTTCATCGGGCCGGCGAGCAGGGCTTCCGCGGCGACACGGCCCTACGAGGAAGCCGCATCGATCGAGGGCGTCATCCGCCGACACGACGGTTCGGTGGCAGCGAAGGCCATCGTCACGCTCAGCTGCGTGGAGCTGCGAGATCCGCGTGTCGCCAAGACAGACTCGAGTGGCCGTTACGCATTCTCCGACGTGGCGCCTGACCTTTGCTCGCTGCATGTGACCCACGGCGATGCCGTCTTCGTCGAAGACCTCCGGATACTCCGCGGAGTCCGGCTTCGAGAGGACATCGAGCTCGAGGGACCCATGACCCTTGGAGAGTTCAAGGCGGTCCCCGTGAGCCCTGAGCGCAACGCTCGTGACGTCAACTCCGTCGTTGTGCGGCCGGGGAGCGCCGTCGCCCCGCGCCCCGCAAAGACCGGGTCGTCCAGCAACGACGGCAGTCCGTTCGTACGGGTATCCGACGCTCCTCGTTCTGCGTTCTCCTCGCGGGTCGACACGAGTTCGAGCGCCTTGGTGCAGCAGTCCATCAGCCGAGGGGTTCTGCCGCGACCCCACGGAGTCCACATCGATGCCTTGGTCAATGACTTCGACTACGGCGACGTGTCGAAGCCCGATCGTCCCGTGACCGTCAACTGGGAGATCGCCGTCTGTCCTTGGAACCGCGAGCACCTCCTGGCCAGGGTCGGCCTTCAAGCGACAACGGTTGCGCGAGCGAAAACGCCTCCGCGCAACCTGGTGTTTTCGGTCGATGTGGTTTCGATGACCAGTGCCCACGCGCTCCCGCGACTGCAAGGGACGATACGGCGACTGGCGAACCACCTCAGACCGCAGGACCGGGTGAGCATCGTCGTTCACGGCGGAGGCGACCGCGTCGTGTTGGAACCCACCCGCGGCGACGACCTTCCGAGCATCCGCGGCGCAATCGCCGATCTCGACTCGGCGGTCGGTCCCGAGGGCGCAAGCGGCCTTGCGCTCGCCTATCGGCTGGCTCGGAAGTCCTTCGTTCGCGGCGGGCTCAACCGCGTGTTGCTGGTCTCCAGCCGAGGCTTCGACATCGATGCCCACGGTGACGGGACCTTGCGCGAACTCATCGAGTCACAGGGTCGTACGGGCGTGTCGATGTCCGTCCTCGACCCCGAGGCGGACACAGCCGTGCTCGAGGCGGCAGGCACGACACCGAGAACGGTCGCACGAGCGGTCCAGCCCCAGGTGCACTTCAACCCCGCCAGGGTCCAGAGCTACCGGCTGTTGGGGTATCGGAGCGGCCGCGAGGCTGACCGATACGCAGACGACATGGTCTCGGGCCAAGGGGTGACCGCGCTGTACGAACTCATCCCGGTCACCGACAAGCCCACGGCGACATCGAAGCGTCGTCGTCGCCGTCGCCGCAGACAGCCGAGTGCCGCGCCATCGCGACCGTGGATGACCGCAGTGGTCCGGTACAAGCACCCCAAGACCGACGGCTTCCACCGCCTGGTCGTGCCGATGTCGGGACGTCCGCTGAGCGTTCAGGCTTCGAGCGACGACCTCAGGTTTTCCGCCGCACTGGCCACGTTCGGCCTGGTCCTCGCAGAGGACGAAGCTTCCGGGCACGCCTCGCTGCCGATGGCCCGGACGCTCGCGGTGGGAGCCCGGGGCGAAGACAAACGAGGGGCTCGAGCCGCATTCGTAGCGCTGGTCGCGGCCGCCGAAGAACTCCTGGCGACGAGACCATGAACCTCGCCTGAGCGCTACGCCGAGGCCAGCGCTTTGGGCCGATGCCCCTCGAGCGCCACGCGCTGCTTCAGCTCGGCCAGCTCATCGTCCACCGAGCCTGCTTCGAGCGCGCGGAACTGAGCCTCGAGCGAGGGCTCCATGCCCCCGCCAAGCTCGAGGGTGGCGTCCGCTTCGGCTTCGATCTGACACACGCGATTCTCCATGCGCTCGAGGGCGCCGTCATGTCCGGAGCCGTTGAGGCCCGCCAGCGTGGCGTTGATCGTCCGCTGCGCTTCGGCCCGGCGCATTCGCGCAACCAGCATCCGTCGCGTGCGATGTGCCTCGGCGATCTTCTGGCTGAGGCCGACCAGCGCAGAGCGCAGCGCGTCGCTGGAGTTCTTCTGCGACTGCCACTGCTCGCTGTACATCGTCGCCAGCTCGTCGTGCTCCTTCTTGCGAATCAGCGCCGCCCGAGCAAGGTCCTCGGCACCGGAGCGGATCGCGAGCATCGCTTTTTGCTCCCACTGCGATGCCATCCCTGCAGCTTGGGAGGCCTGCTTGTGCAGGCGGCGCTCGTCGGCGATCACCACCGCCACCTGCTTCTTGGCTTCGACCAACGCCGCCTGCATGTCGAGAATCGCGAGGTCCAAGACCTTCTGCGGGTCCTCGGCCTTCGACAGCATATGGTCGAGGTTGGCGCGGATCATGGACATCATGCGGTCGAACATGCTCGCGTCGTACCCGGGGGTCCGGACGCCTATTCCCGATGCTCCTGGAGTGAACTCCGCGAGTGAACCGACACACGCCCAGACCGTGGCGGTCAATGGGCGAGCGCGGTAGCTTGCGCCAGCCGGGGCCCCTCGCAGCGGCGGAAGCGCGAACACCGTGTCTGGAACGACGAACTGCATCTTTCTGCTTTCACTCGGAAGCCTGGGCGCCTGTGACGATTCGTCCAGCGTTCCTGCCTGCAACCCCGAGCGCCTCGGTCGTGCCTGCAACGACGTGGACGACGCCGGCGAAGACGGTGTCGCGATCGATTCGAACACCTCGGGTGCCTCTGGGTCCGGAGCCTCCGACACCTTCGACTCGCAGACGTCGGAGTCTGCGACCGCGTCGGCGTCTGCGTCGGACGGGCGAGACCCCGACGGCTCCGGCGATGGCGACGGCACCACCACCGGGTATGACTCGGGCTACGCCACCACCGGCTATGACTCGGGCTACGCCACCACCGGCTATGGCTCGTCCGGCTCCTCGGACGACGGCTCTTCGGGCTACGGCTCCACAGGCTACTATGCCGCGCCACCGGACTCCGACTCCGCAGCGCCGAGTGCCTGCTTGTCTGGCCTCGACTGCGGCGAGCTTTCGGAGGTGCAGCGATGATCTCTCCCCTCGCAAAACTCTGGCGGCTCGGCTGCTTGCTGCTCGTCGTCTCCTCGGCCTGCGATTCTGATTCCGATTCGTGCCCCGACGGTTCAGAGACCTGTCCGTGCACCGTCGACTACAACTGTCTCAACGGCCTCACGTGCCTCTCGGACCGGTGTGTCGACGTTTCGTGGACGCCGCCGGCGCCCCAGCCCGACGGACCCGACGATCCCAACCAGACCGGATCCTTCGACAACGTGGCCGCCTGCGAAGCATGGCTGGACTCGCTCGGAGACCTCCAGTGTGGTTTGGAGGCCTTCCGGGCCAGCGTCGACTGCGAACTCTACGCCGTCACTCCGTGTGACCTCGATGGCAACGGCCTGTTCAGCTGCTTCTCGGACAACCTCACCTGCCAAGCCGGCGCCATCGATCCGTCCGGCCTGGCAACGTGCGGTGCTCTCTCCGGCTGCGAGTAGCCCCGACCTACGGCTCGGCGTTGTACACGTCGACGCGCCCCGCGTTGCCACCGCCGCCGTTGGAGATCACGACAACATCCATGGCGCCATCATCGTCGAGGTCTCCGGCGGCAGCTCCCCACACCGGACCCGGAGCGATGAACTGGATGTCGGAGAGCTCGAAGCTTGCGGACCCGTCGTTGATGTACATCACCGCCCGGTCGAGCGTGCGGCTGGTGAGAATGATGTCGAGGTCTCCATCGCCATCGAGATCGGCAACCGCCGGCTTGAACGCGCCGGCCAGCGGCAGCGCGGTCGGCTCACCGAAGCCCCCATCCTCGCCCAGGCTCACCGCGCCATCGCCATCCATGCAGGTGACGACAACGTCGCTGAAGCCATCGTCGTTGAAGTCGGCGATCTCGCCGTAGCGGGTGCCGCTGACATCTCCGGGACACATCGGGAACGTCGGCCCAACGCTGAATCCGCCGCTGCCATCGTTGACCACGACGATGCTGCCCGAGTTGTACTGGTTGAACATCATCGCGTCGATGTCGTCATCGTCGCCATCGGCCGAAAATGCGCCCGCAGCCATACCCGAGGCACCCTCGCCAGGGCCGGGGAAGTCGTTTTGCAGGTCGGGCTGCCAGTTGCCGTTCGAGAGCACCCCCGAGACCCAGACGCGCCCATACGCCTCGGTGTAGGCGACGTCCAAGAT
>CAYGTG010000544.1:0-5981 GCA_964352485.1 uncultured Nannocystaceae bacterium
GCCCGGCAAGGCGAGGCACCCCAGCAGGACCCAACGCTCGTGGAGTTTGCGATTCAGCATCGTCGGCGGTATTGAGGCGGCTTCCGCGACCCGTCACACCCGCACGCGATTTTCTTGAGGTGGTTGGCAAATCAGTTGTGGTTGGCAAACCAGTCTGGGAGTTGTGTGGGGCTGGATGGGAGGGTGGCAAACCAGTCTGGGGGAGGGAGGCAGACTGGTCCCCGGCCTCCAGCAGATTCCAGACTGGTCCCGGCCTCCAGCAGATTGGTCCCCGGCCTCTTCAGACTGGTCCCCGGACTGGTCCCCGGCCAGACTGGTCCCCGACATTTCCCCAGGCTGCTCCGTCAACCCAAAGTCCGAGCGCGAGCACGAAACAACTCACCGAAGATCGGGAACACATCCGCCTCGACCCCGTTCTCGAGTCGAGCGATCGCTTCCCCGATCGCCTGCTCACCGATCGGCGGCAGCGCGGGCCAACCGATCACCAACCGATTCAACCCACCGGACGTCACATCCTGCGGAACTTCAATCTCGTGCTTCGACCAACAGCCGGTCAGCTCGAACGTCCCGATTTCAGTGCCTTCGATGTGGACCGTCGCGCGACCCCGGTGGTCCGCAAACGTCGGCGTCGGTCGCAGCCGCGCCACGATCTCCAGATGTATGCGAGACGGCGCCTCCAAGATCAGCGCCAGCGACGTCGTGGGCCATGGTGAACGCAGGTGCGCCCGCTCCTGTAGATCGTCAAACGGCATGGCGTCGGGATGAAGGCGCTGGATCGGGTCCCACAGATGCCAGCCATCCCCGACGAGTTCGGTCGGTGTGCTGGAGAGCGCCCGCCGGGCCACCAGCGCGCGAGCGTGCTCCAACACCTGTGGCTCCGCCCGGCGTTGGAGGACGTCGAGGATGGCGATCACGAGGTCCGCATCGCAAGACGTCCATCGGATCCCGTGCTGGAACTGAAGCCGGACATCACGCTCCAGATTTCGGAGCATGGCGGGGTCCAAGGCGGCGGCGCCGGGCTGGGTGCGCAGGGACAGGAAATCCATCATCAGCTCGATCGCGGAGGGATGCGCGTCGACGGCTCGCTCGCACCAAAGCGCGAGTCGGGATGGCTTGTCGGTACAGATCAGGCGGTGAGCGGTGTGAACAGCAGCGCCGACGCAGGCCAGAGCCTCGACCTCGGGTGTCGGACCGAAGGTGAGCGGGCCGTCTTGACCGGTAACCTCCGTGACCGGTTCAAGCCCGAGTCCGTCGCCGAGCGCACAAGCGACGGCATGCATCGAGTGCTGAATGCCGGCGGCCGTCAGGTGACAGTAATCCAACATCCACTTGTCTCCGGGGATGCCGGCCTCGGCCCTTTGCAAGACCTCTCGCAGATCCACGCAGGCGAACTCATGGCGAGCCGCTGCTCCAAGCAGCAACTCCCGGCCGGCTGTGTTGCACTGCGGAGCCGCGAGCGGGCCCATCAGGGCATAGCTCACCGCGTCGACCTCGTCGCAGAAATGCGCGTGTGCCCGCGCGGGCTCCCCTTCGCACAGCGCTGCGCGGCCCAGCAATCGATGCGGCGTGGGGCTGGTCCCCATGTCGAGCTCGGTCATCTCCTCTGCCGCCGCTCGAGCAGCGGCAGCGTGCCCCTGATCGAGTGCCTGGCCAGCGATGCCGTGCAGATCGTGCCACCGCTGCGTTTCGTCGCCGTCCAGCCAGGGCACGGGTTGCCGCTGCTCCCAGTCCGCGAGGTTGATCTCCGGAACGACAAAAACCACCTGCGCGCCCATGCCTCGCGCGCGTCGGTCGAGCTCGGCCATTGCGCCGACGACCCGAGCCTCGATCGCGCGCCGCGCTAACTCTAGCGGTCCTCGCAGTCCGGCTTCGCGCAGCGCGACACCAAAGCGCTGGCGGGAGGCCACCGATGGAAGATACGGGGAGACCTCCGGCGTTTCGAGCAGAGTCCAGTTGTTGCCGACCATGATGACCAACAGCTCGGGGCTGAGCTGAGCAGAGGCGTCGATCTTGTCGAGGAGCCCGTCGAGGCGTTCGTCGGTTCTCGCCAGGTCGATGACTTCGATCTGGTCGTGGCCGTAGCGAGTATCGAGTTGCGCCTGGAGGACTCCGGCCGGGGTGTAGTGCGGCGCGTAGAGGTACCCGGCGGCCGCCGACTCGCCGAAGAAACACACCCGCCGCACACCCGCCGGCGGCGCAGCGGAGATCGAGGCGCGCGCCGCGAAGTGGTCGCCCAGTGGGCCCGGAGCGGCGCGTACGAACCGGGCCGGATCTTCGGAGGCGGACGGCTCCCAAATCGAGATGGGTCGGGGACCGTCTTCGTCACGCGGCGGCGGTGGTGCTTCGACGGCGGCCCCCGGCCCGAGAAGACCCACCATTTGCAAAAGGCGGACCAGACGTTGTCCGTCGGGCTGGGCCAGCCGCGAAGCGAGCTCGTCGTAGAGCTCGGTCTGGTTTCCCGGAGACGGGGCTGCGTCGTCGTCGTGCACGGCGTCGGAGCTCACACGAACGTGTAGAGGCCGGAGTGAACCGGCGAGACCCCCGAGCGCTGCCGGGCTCGGCAGACGGGGAGGAGTTCGCGCAGGCGCGGGGAGAGGGCACCCGCGTCCACGAAGAAGGAGCCCAGCGCGAGGCCGTCGAGGTCCGCGTCGAGCATGCAGCACAGAGCATCCGACGGGTCGGCTACGATCGGTTCGCCACGGACGTTAAACGAAGTGTTGAGAAGCGCCGGGCAGCCGGTCAGTTCCTCGAAGCGCCGCAGCAATGCAGCAAAACGGGGGGTGGCGAGCGGGCCCACGGTTTGAGGCCGGGCGGAGCCGTCGATGTGCGTGACGGCCGGGAGTCCTGGTTTCACGCCGCAGGTTTCGAGCATGTAGGGAGATGGGTGATCGAGCTCGAAGAACTCACCGGCTGCATCGGCCAGCACCGACGGAGCGAATGGCCGAAACGACTCGCGCCGCTTGACCGCTGCGTTGATGCGGTCGCGACTCTCGGCGCGCCGGGGGTCGGCCAGGATGCTGCGAGCTCCCAAGGCCCGCGGTCCAAACTCCAGCGCACCTTGCATCCACCCGATCACCTCACCGTCGGCCAGCCGGCGCGCTACAGCGTCGACCAGGCACGCTTCGCTGTCCCGATGGTCCACATGGGGGATCTGTGTGGCACGAAGAAGCTCGGCGATCTTCGCATCGGGTGTCTGCGGACCGAGGTTGGGACAAAATCCCGCGGCCGGCTGCTTGGGCCGCTCCCCTGTGGCGTGGACGAGGGCAAGCGCGGCCGCTCCCAGGGCCCCGCCTGCGTCGCCGGCCGCGGGTTGAACGAAGACCCGCTCGAAGGGGCCCTCCCGGGCGATCCTTCCGTTGGCCACGCAGTTGAGGGCGACGCCGCCGGCCATGCACAAGCTGCGGGATCCAGTTCGTCGTTGCAGAAGCTCGAGCTTCTCGAGCAGTGTGTCTTCGAGGACGCGTTGCAAGCTGTGCGCGATGTCTTGATGTCGTGCGTCGATCGGATCCGCCGGAGCGCGGGGTGGCCCGCCGAGCAGCTCGAGCAGCTCCGGCCCGAACATCTTCGCGCCGCGTACGAAATCAAACGGGCCGGGGGCGAGCCGAAACTGCCCCTGTGGGCCCGACGCCAGGATCTTCGAAAACGCGTCGACGTACCGCGGCTGCCCGTAGGCCGCCAGTCCCATCACCTTGTACTCGCCTTCGTTGACCTCGAACCCCAGGTACGCGGTGATCGTGGCGTAGAGCAGGCCTAGCGAATGCGGAAAGTGAACCTGTTCAAAAAGCTCGAGGTCCGTGCCTCGCCCGTGGCCGTAGCTCGTCGTGGCCCATTCACCCACCGCGTCGGCGACGAGCACCGCCGCGTCGTCATAGTTCGAAAAGAGGTAGGCGCTCGCGGCGTGCGATCGATGATGCGAATAGGCTTGGAGGCCCCCCTCGATTCCGAGGCGCTCTGCGATGAGGCGCTGCGGTGTGCTGGGATCGAGGTAGGCGAGCCCGGCTTGGCCCACGCGCGGGGGACCGCTCCACAGCTGGCGCGAGAGCTTACGGACCGGCTTCTCGTAGTAGGCGACGATGTCGACGTCACAAACGTCGATCCCACCGGCCTCCAAGCACCATCGAAACGCGCGGACGGGGATCCGCGGTTCGTTCTTGACCCGAGTGAAGCGTTCCTCCTGCGCGGCTGCGATGAGCTCGCTATCGCGGATGAGGCAGCAGGCGGAGTCGTGGTAGAGCGCCGAAAGGCCGATGATGTTCATGCGCTCGGGGAAGCCTCAGCCCTTGCTCAGCTTGCCAAGCCCCTTGATCGTCCCGGCACACTCGTCGAGCTGGCAGTAGGCCTTGGTCTCCCAACCCTTAGGCTGCTTGGCGGCCACCGGCCAGACCGAGTACTGCTCCTCGTGGTTGATCACCACGCGAAAACCCGGCGCTCCGGCTTTGCCGGCCAGCTTGGCGAACGCGGCGAGCTGATCTTTGAGCGGCCCGGGCTCCGAAACGCCTTTGTACTCTCCGGGTAACTTGGATGCGACGGGCCAGACCCCGTATTGCTCTTCGTGGTTGACCACCACCTGATACTCGGTCTGCTCTGGACTCGGGCCGGCAGCTCCGGCTGTGGAGACGGGGGCTGCGCTGGTGGGTCAGACATCGGATGTTTCCTCGGGCTCGGACGCGGCGGAAGAAAGGCGCTTGGACAAGCGGCGCTCTTCCACGGCGCAGTACAGGACCGGAACGACGAATAGGGTGAGCAGCTCGATCGCCATCCCGCCCACCGAGGGCAGCGCCATCGGCATCATGAGGTCGGCTCCACGCCCCTGCGAGGTGATCACCGGCAGCAAGGCCAAGATCGTGGTCGCGGTGGTCATCAGACACGGGCGGACGCGTCGAGTTCCAGCCTCGAGGGTCCGGCGACGCACGTCCTCGACGCTCGTCGGCGGATCCTGCTCGAAGCGCTGCTTGAGGTACGTCGAGATCACCACGCCGTCGTCCGTCGCGATGCCGACCAACGCGATGAACCCAATCCAGACCGCGACCGACATTTGAATCGTACGGACTTGGAACCGGTCCTGCATCGGCGTGCCCAGCAGCTCGAAGTCCAGAAACCATGGCTGGCCATACAGCCACAGCAGGATGAATCCACCTGAGACCGCCACCGCCACGCCGGTGTAGATGATCGCCGTCGTCGCGACCCGGTGGAACTGCAGGTAAAGCAGAATGAACACCAACGCTAAGGCGATGGGAATCAAGATCATCAGTCGCTTCTCGCTGCGAATCTGATTCTCGTACGACCCCGAGAACTCGTAGCTGACCCCCGCGGGGACCTTCAGCTCACCGCTTTCGATCTTCGCCTCGATCACCGCCCGCGCCTGCTCGACCACCTCCACCTCCGCGATGTCTGGCTGCCGGTCAAAGAGGACGAAGCTGGTCAAGAACGTGTCCTCGGACTTGATGACCTGCGGACCGCGGACGTAGCGGATGTCCGCAAGCTGGCTCAGGGGAATGGGTTCCCCGCCCGGCGCCGGTACGAACACCCGGTCGAGAGCTTCGAGACTGTCGCGCTCCTCCCTCATGTACCGGACCCGCACCGGGTAGCGCTCTCGCCCCTCCACGGTCCGGGTCAGCGTCATGCCACCCAAGGCCACCTGCAGCACGTTCTGCACATCGACGATGGTCAGTCCAAACCGGCCGATGGCCTCCCGGTCGAGATCGATCTCCAGGTAGGGCTTTCCGACAACCCGATCCGCGAACACAGTGTCCGCGCGGACCGCTGGCACGCCCTTGAGCACCTCTTCGACGTGGAGGCCAAACGCCTCAATCGCCTCGAGCGTCGGGCCGTGCACCTTGATCCCCATCGGCGCCCGCATCCCGCTTTGCAGCATCACGATGCGTGCGCCGATCGGCATGAGCGTGGGCGCGCTGGTGACCCCGGGGCGCTTGGCGGCAGCGACGATTTCGGTCCAGATGTCCGCGGGCGACCGGATGTGA
>CAYGTG010000545.1:0-5975 GCA_964352485.1 uncultured Nannocystaceae bacterium
CCACCCCGAGCTGCCCACGGTTTCGCACTGCACCATCCCGGCCTTCTGACGAGCGTTTAGAGGTCAGGGGAAAAACCAGGATCTGCAGAAGGCGAGCCGTCTTCGCGGTAGCGGGCTGGAGACGACACCGAACCGCACCTTGCGACGAGATCGCCGGCATCTCGGGACATCGCCAGAGAAGCCACGTTGCGTTCAAGCTCGTGAATCGAAGACGTTGCAAGATCGATCAGCACGGCTTCGGGCCAGCTTCGACGATGCCATCACCTTCCTCACCCCCGAGTACGCCGCGCCCGAGCAGTTCATGGGCTACGAGCACCTGGTGGGTCCCTGGAGCGGTCGGCTGCGTGCTGGGAGGCTTGGTCTCCGCGCGACTCGGCGCGGCGAGGGTCGCGATCGTCTTCCTCGCCGTCTCGGCCGCCTGCTGCCTGCTCAGCCCGTTCGTGCTGGGCGTCGCGTCTCCTGTCGTCACCGGAGTCTTCCTCATCGTGTGGGACGTCGCGGTCGTGGGCGACTCCCCGCAGTTCTCGACCCTCGCGGCTCAGGCCTCGTCGGTGGCAGTGGCAGGCGCGCCCCTAGCAGCCTGTGGTGCAACTCCCCACGAGGTCTGACTCGGTCTTTTGGCCCCTGGCGGTGTCGCCAAAGTTTGCAGTAGACCCGCACAAGCAACCGATGAGGAACGACGGCATGGGCTCTGGGGGCGCCGCTATGGCCGTTTCACCGAATTGGGGACGGCCCCTAGCTGAGTTCGCACTCACATTCCCCATTCGCGTCCGGCGTGTTGGGCTCGCAGGTCACGCCGACCTCGACCGGAAAGTCCAGGCCGGGCACCTTCATCTTCACGAGGCTTGGGCACCGCTCCGCTTCCGTTTCCTCGAAGCAAACTAGGACGTTGGAACGCGAGACCTCGCAGATGAGCGTCTGCTTGGTGATCGCGGGGACCTTGAAGTACGGGATGGCGACGTTGAGCGCACGAATGTCGATCGGTTTGGACTGCAGGGCCTTCTTGATCGACGCAACGTTCTCGCTGCTCAGCTGAGCCACCTCCACCGTTTTTTTTGGCTTTTTCTTGTCCGGTTTCGCTTTTCCACGCGCGGTTGCGTCCCCGTTTGCGCCGGGCTTCGGCTTCATCGCGTAGGCCGGGGCCGCCAGCGTAAGCATGCTCAGCGTCCCAACCAGCAACCGGGTCGTTCTCAAGAATGTGCTTGTTTCCATGGTCTCGCTCCGCAGCCTGGCTTGGCTGTCGAATGTTAAGAGTCAGCCCGTATGCGAACGGATTGCGCCAACGCTCAGAGTCTTCACTCACCAAGACGGCGCAGCCAGCGCACGCCCCACCGAGCTCAACCGCCCCACCGAGCTCAACCGCCCCCGCGGTCGTCCAGGCCGGCGACTACAGACGATTTGTTTCACTCCGAATACCGAGCGACGGTCCCTACTCGGGCCTCGCCTTCGATCGGACACGCCGGGTGGTTGGCAGGGTGGCCTGGGAAGGAAAAGGCGCGCGACTACCCGGGGCGCGGACGCCCGGGACCCGGGCTTGAGTTCGACCAACCGTAAGCCTCGTATGGGTAGCCGATCTTCTGGTGATCTTCAGGCGACGACGACGCCCAGATGACCCCTTTGACGAAGTCGTTGAGGCCCGGGGCGACCGGGATCAGCATCTGACCCTCACGGACCAAGAGATACACCGGGCAGCGCTCATCGGAGACCCTGAGCACCAAGAAGGCGCCAACATCTGCAAGCTTCTCATCGCGTGCGGTCGGCTCAAGCAAGGCCAGGGGCCAAATCCCAGAAAACTCCAGTTCCCAGGTCCGATGGTCGAGACCCTCAACACCGGCGACCTTTGCGAGCAACTCTATGTCCGAGAGGAGCCGCAGGTTGGTAAAATCAGGCAGGTATCGGCCTTCGACAAAGCCGCTTCGCAGCTCGAGGTACTCAAGCCGTTCGTACTCCTCGTTCCGCAGAAACGAGAGGTAGCGCTCCGGCGCATGCGGGCCAAGCCGCCGTTCGACATGCGACGCCATGATGTGGGTCATGCGTTTAGCTCCTAAAGGTTGGGGGCAAGGGCTCATCCGACCCCAGACACCGCCCTGCTGGCCAGGCCGGTGTCTCGATGACAAAGAGGCATTGGAACACGCCCCTGTAAGAGCCCGTTGGACCGGGGAAGGATTCAACAATTCGCCCGGTCCGCGCCGCGAGCCTTCGGCCCAATCCGAAGTGGCAGCGAGAGCCGCTACAATCCAGGGGTGCGCGACCTCGGACCACGAGACCTCGTTGGCCGGCTCGGCATCGCCGCATTGATCGCGCTGGCGCCAGGCTGCGGGCCCAGCGTAGCGGTGGAGGCAGAGCAAGAGCCTGCCGTGACCTCGTCCGCCCGGAGGCACAACTTCAACAACGGGGTACAACTTTCGCCTCCACGACACGTTGGCGCGTGACGGCGGTAGGCTCGTCGCGCCATGTCCGTCGACACACTGATGCGTCGCCTCGATCGCCTGGACCACACCGAGCGCCACGCCGAGCTGGTGGCTCACGTGCGCGGACTCCCGCCGGCCCAGGCCGACGACCTCGGTCGCGCGCTCGGTCTGGGCGACGGCCATCGCCGATGCCTCGGATTGCTCGTGGCGCAGCTAAGAGCCGATCTGGAACCGGCTTGGGCTGCCCTCGAGGACCCCTCGCTCAGCGTGCGGCGGATCGCGGCCCGGGCGATCGGGCGGCGCGCAGACTCGATCCCCGCTTCGCTCGTCGACCGTCTCGATCCGGTCACGCTGGGCGTGATCGTGCGGCATGTCTTGCGAGACGGGCGGAGCGAGATCGCCGAGGCCCTTGTCGACATCCTCTGCCAGCGCGACCGTCTGGCCGAGGCGGCGTGCTTGATGTCCGCATGTTCGCCCGAGGTGATCGCGGCTCGCCTCGACACCGTGGCCTGGCCCGACGCGCTGTGGGTCCGCTTGGCCAAGCACCAGCCGGCACTCATGGTGCAGCACATCGGACGCGCCTTTGAGGAAGCGGCCGAGCGACACGACCTCATCTGGCGTCGCTTCGAATCCGGCGTGTGGATCTCCCTGGCCGAGCGCGAGCCCGCGACGCTCGCGGACTGGATCGACCGCTTTGCGGATCCCGACACCCTGCCGCTCGACCTCGACGAGCTATCCCCGCTGATCCGGTGGTCTCCAGCGCGCGTCGTCGGCTGGCTGCAGACCCGCGTCGTGTGGTTGTGTCGCGCGGTCGTCCCCCGTGTGCTCGCACGAGGCATTCGCGAGCTTGACGACTCCCTGCTCGGGCCTCTTTGCGAGAGTCTGCTGCAAGTCGATCCCCTCCGTTTCAAGGCACTGCTCGCCGAGCTGTCGTGGCCTCGCCGCGGAGCGCTATTCGAGGCGGCGACCGCGTCGCTGTCCCTCGAGCACATCGAGTGGCCCCTGCCACTGCTCGATTCCCTCCCGCACTGGCTCCGGGAGCGCGAGGCGGAGCGGATGCTGGGTCTCGCGCGCGCCGAGAAGGACGCGTCGTGGCGCCGGGAGCTGCTCGGGCGCCTCGCCATCGAGCAGGCACGACCCCGGCTTGAGCAGGAGGGCAAGGCAGCGTCGGCGATCGATCGCGCCGAGGCCCACGCCGCACTCGTCCGCTGCACCGCGTTGTCACGCCGAGGCATGACGCCGACCCTGGCTTGGCTCCAACGCATTCGCAACGAGCAGGACCCGGTCCGGCTGGGAGTGATCGGTGCGCTGTCCCGCATCCCCGGCCACTTGTTCGACGACCGCGATGCCCTCGACGCCGTGGTCGCGCCCGTCTTCGAAGCCCGCGACACCTCGTATGGGACCCGTGCTGCCGTCGCGGCGCTGGCCAAAAACCTCATCATGGCGCAGGCCACCACGCCCACGTCCGCGATGTTCGACCTCGGGGTCAGCCTACTGTCACGCCTGGCGGGTCAGGCGGGCACGCTCGATCTTCCGCTGCTCTATCGCAACCTCCCGCGAGGCGCCGAGCAGCCGATCGTCGACGCGCTGATGCCTTGGCTCGAGGCCGATCAGAAGCGACAGCGGGAGCAGGGCATCTCCCGTCTGTGGACCGCCTTGGGCAAGCGCGCGTGGGAGGTCGCATCGCTTGGAGGGCTGATCGAACAGATGATCTGGCACGGCCACAAATCCAGTGCGGGCCACGCAGCCGAGCGCTGGATCGAGGACCCTCGTACACGAGATGTTCGCGTACACGAGCTGGTCAAGCGAGACCGCTCGGCCCTCTACCTGCATGGAGTCTTCGAACACTGCCACTGCCGCCGGCAGAGCCTTCTCCACGACCGGTTCAACGACACCGCTCCTCGCGGTCGCTTCCATGACGGCAAGGTCGTCGTCATTCCCTTCGTCGATCGAGGCATGTCGCGTTGGACTCCGGATCTACAGCGTCGCTACCTCGATCTCATCGGTGCCGCCGAAAAGGCGCCCAAGCGTTACTCGAGGACCCGTGCCGCGCTCGTCGGCATGCGCGCTCGGGTACCGCTGACCCGCGTTGCCGACCTCGAGCCCTCGCTGCGCTCCGAGGACGTCAACGTGGTCGAAGCCGCGCTCGGGGGCTTGGTGTGGACCGACTGCCCCGCACCGGCCTTGCCGGTCCTGCTCGAGCACCTGGACGGCGACCGAGCTCGGGTCGCGATGTACGCCATGCCTCGGCTCGCCCGGCTTGTACCCGCACAGGCGATGGTCGAGGCGCTTTCGACCCTGCTCGAACGCCCTCGACTCAAGATCACCGTGCATAAGGAAGCCCTGCGCTTGCTGGGTCTGTACCCGACCGAGGCTGCTGTGGACTTGCTCCTACGGGCCTGGTCTCAGCCCCTGCACCGCGACGTTCGCATCGCGGCGCTGCACGCCGCCCGCTCCGTGCTCGGCCAGCCCCAAGCGTGGGAATTGCTCGAAAGCGCGGCCACCCACGAGTCGGTCGACGTGGCCCGAGGCGTGGTCGAGGTTTCCCCCGGCAACATCGCCCAGGCCCATCGAGCTCGTTACGTCGCAGTCATGGCCCGCGTCGCCGACCACGCGGATCCCACCGCACGCGCGGCCCTCTTTGTCGCCCTGTCGCAGGGCTGGGCGGTCGCCGCCGTCGAGCCCACCGTTCGACTCGCCGCCAAAGTGATCGGCCGCCTCGATCCCCTCGACCCCTGGCGCCAGGCAGTGTCGTTGCTGGTGGAAGGGACGCGCTCGACCGCCACCCACATGCAGATTGCAGGGCTTGTCGGAGAGCTCCTCGACGCAGCTGCGGCCGATGTCGCTCCGGCCGGCGAGCGCGATCAGATGCCCTACCAACGAATGCTCGCCACGGTAAATGCCCTCAGCGCGGCCCGTCATCCGAGCGCGGCGGCCCTGCTCGAGCGAGTGGCGGAGTCCTTGACCGCTCATGGGCTGGGTTGGCTACCCGGCGTGCGCGCCCGTGTGGCGGCGACGGACAACGAATCGCTGGGCTCGGTCGTTCTCGGACTCCTACAGCGGGCTCCGACCGCCACCTCTGGCCTCGCGGTGGGGCACGCGGCCGTCGCCGCGGCACAGCAGTCGGTGAGGAACTGGAGCAGCGTCCAAGCCAGCAGCCTCGTCGATGCGCTTGCTGACGGGCCGCCGCCGGCGCGGTCGATCGCCGCTCGGATACTCGCCACCTTCGGGCCCCGATGGGGCTGGAGCGGTCCCTGGACCGACCGCCTGGCACGGCTCCGACGCGACGAGGATCACGACGTCCAGGCGGCCGCCCGCATGGTTTGGATCGCCAACGCCTAAGCACCTCTGCCACCCGCTCACCGCAGGCAGGAGCAGGCCTCACCCGTCGCCGCGAGCCCACCTTCGCTGTCGATCAGCAGATCGCCCCACGGCGTCCCCATGCGCGCATCGAATTCCGACACCACGTCGAGCGCGGACAGCGACGACGAGTTTCCCGACCACGACCAGCCTAGTACCTCACGCCCAAAGTCCGTGCCGGGTTTCTGCGCGACCCCCTTCGGG
>CAYGTG010000546.1:0-5055 GCA_964352485.1 uncultured Nannocystaceae bacterium
CCCCCACCCTGCTCGTCGAACGCGCCCAGGGACCCAAGGGAGCACTCGACTTCGACCAGCTCTACATCGTCACGGACTTCTGCTCGCACGGTCCGGTGTTGCACCTCGAAGACACCGCAGCCGGCGTCGGCCTGCTGTGTGTGCTCGACGATCCCCAGCCGCTCCAGGGCGTGCTCGACTGCACGTACTTCTCGGGAAGCCCGCCCGAGTTCACAGCCGAGCTGCTCGAACCCTACGAAGACCCAGACTGGCAGACGGCAACCGCCGGCGTGAACCTTCACGCCCGGATCGTGGCCGCAGGCGGGGGGTGGGACGTCTCGGTGGTCGTGGATGTGCCCGAATGTGGTGACTTGGACTGTTTTTGTCCGTGCGAGTGACCCGGGGAGTGACTCGTACGTCTTCCAGACGGCCCTACACCCACCGCCATGGCGTCGCGAACGGAGCACGCTCCGACTTGGTAGGGTTGTGCCGTGATTCGACCTCGGCGGCTATTCCTCGGTGGTCTTTGCATCCTTTGGGCTGGCTGCTCCGGCAGTCCGAGCGAGCGACCGTCGAAGCCCAATGCAACGGAGGCGACCCAGGGGGAGCCCATCGTGTCGGGGGCGATCCTCGACCCCGAGCCGGTCCCGCTGCCGAAGGCCGCCCCGGAGGCTACACAAGCCGTCGCGGCATCGATCAATGCGTTCGCATTCGACTACTACGCCCGGACGCGCGGGGAACCTGGGAACCAGGTGTTCTCCCCCGCGAGTATGAGCCTGGCGTTTGCGATGACCTACGCCGGAGCGCGGGGCGAGACCGCGGCCCAGATGGCCGAAGTGTTCCACTTCCCGGCGGACACGGACGCCCTCCTCTCCGGGTTCGCGACAACGACTCGCGGCTGGAACGGATCCGAGCAGGTCGAGCTCGCGATCGCGAACCGGTTGTTCGGGGAGAAGACCCGGACCTTCAATGAGGAGTTCTTGGGGCTCACCTCGAAGTTCTTCTCCGCCCCGCTGACCCCCATGGACTTCAAGCACGACGCGGCAGGGTCGCGGGTTGCGATCAATGATTGGGTGTCGGAGCGAACAAAGACCCGGATCCAAGACTTGCTGCCCCCGCAATCCGTCACCGAAGACACCCGTCTCGTGCTGACCAACGCGATCTACTTCAAGGCGGATTGGCAGTCGGTCTTCGACAAAGAGAGCACCCGGACGGGCGACTTCTTCGCTTCCGCGGGAACCATCGAGGCGCGCATGATGGTGCAGCGGGGACGCTTTGCCTACGCCCACGACCCGGGGGCGGGGGTCAAGCTGCTGGAGATGCCCTACGCCGGCAACCAGCTCGGGATGCTCTTCGTCCTCCCGGACGAAAAAGCGGGACTCGCCAAAGTCGAGAGCACGCTGAGTCCGGCCATCCTCAACGGCTGGGCGCAGAGCCTCAAGATGCAGACGGTGGACCTCCTGCTGCCACAGTTCAAGATCGAGCCGCAGGACTCCGTGTCCATGCGCGCGACGCTCGAGCAGCTCGGGATGACGATCCCATTTGACGAGGAGCGAGCTGACTTCAGCGCGATAGCATCCCCACCGCCGCCGCTGTTCATCAGCGATGCGTTCCACAAAGCGTTCATCGAGGTGAACGAAAAGGGGACCGAGGCCGCGGCCGCAACCGCGGTGGTCATGGCCGACGGCGCGGGTGGGATGCCGGCCAAGCCTGCGAGGTTTCAAGCGGACCGCCCCTTCCTCTTCTTCCTTCGGGATCGCACCACGGGGGCGCTGTTGTTCATGGGTCGACTCGAGAATCCGACGCAGTAGCGGTCGCGCGTTCGCCTACGACTGCGCCCTCCCTTAACGCGCCAAACGACGAACCGGTGTCTCGTTCCTCGGCGCGCAGAAAAGCGAAGAACTGCCGCCGATTTGTGCAAGCAAAGTTCTGGGAGGACCGCCGCCCGGGCCACACACCTTGGAATCAAGCCCCGCAACTGAGCATCGCGATCTTCTCCCAGCGAGCGGTTCAACTTTGGGAGTACCGAGTTCGCCACAGCTGCGCTCTGGTGCGGAGCCCGCTCCGTGGGACCCGTGGACCTGCCCCTGCTCAGGGCCGCGGTGCCTCCGTCGAACCCCAGACTGGTTTGCAGCGCATCCTCTACTATCCAAACGCGAGTACGCCGCATGGCCACGTCAACAACCCTGCTGGTCAACGCATCGGTCCAAACGGCCGCATAGCCCCACCGGAATCGCCCGAAGCCCACCTCCCATTGCGAATCCCTTATGGAATACTCAGAACTGCACGATGCGACGCTTCAAACGGTCCAGCTCCAATGGGCCGAGGGCACGGTACGACTTGAGCTTATCTACCTGAGCGACGGGAGCCGGCGCCGCGGGTCAATTCTGGGAACTGATGTTTCCTTCGTCAACTGCCCACGCGCCTTCCCTTGGGGGGAGAGTGGCTCGATCAACGATGTGTCCGCGACCCAACACGCTGGGGACACGCTGCTCCGCGTCGAGATGCAAAGCGGCGATGAAATCGAGGTCCGTGGAGGCACATTCTCTCTAGATCCTGGCGCCTGGATCGTCTGAGGGCGTGTTGGAGATTTCATGCTGAAACCGCCCCCCAGGGCTCGAGGTCGCGTGGCTTGGAAATTTCGCTATCGAGATGGAAATTCTCTGCGAATCCAGGACCACTTTGGAAATTACGATACCGGAATGCGCGCGGGGGCGCTTCTGCGTCCGCTTCCTGAGCCCTCACCCCGCCGGTTCGAAGTCCTGACAGATCTGGTCGATGCTCTCGGTCAGCACCGTCTCCACGACCATCGGAATGTTCGCCCCGCACAAGTCCGCCGTGATGCCCTGCTCGCCGAGCATCTCGGCGAATTCGTACAGCCGCGTCGCATGGAACACGTCGCAGTCCGCCCCGTTGCAGCCGCAGCTCGCAGGC
Organism: uncultured Nannocystaceae bacterium; assembly: GCA_964352485.1. Taxonomy (GTDB): domain Bacteria; phylum Myxococcota_A; class Polyangia; order Nannocystales; family Nannocystaceae; genus CAJXVA01. Next base: position 2,914 of record CAYGTG010000546.1, read on the forward strand.
GCGCCGCAAAAGTTCACCCCGCCATCGACGGTCGGGTCTCCGGCGACCGTGAGCACCGCGACTCCGTCCTCCTGCCCTCCTTTGACCGTGTCGACGAGCAGCGACTGCATGGCCGCCAAGTCGCTCGGCGGCGTCGTGCATCCGAACCCCGCGATGCACTGATCGAGCTGATCGTAGTCCCCGAAATCGTCGACGTCCGTCACCAGCACGAGGACGAGCAATGCGTCATCGCGAACGAATCCAGTCGTATCCGCGACCAGCAGGTTCACCGCCGAGGTCAGCACGTGTTCGCAACCGGTCGGCGGAGCGGGCAGCCCGCCGATCTGCCCAGCCGCGCCGTTGAACGCCAGCGACATCAACTCCAGCTCCGTCGTCGTCGAGTCGAACCACGGGTCCGGCTCCAGCCACCCCAGCGGGGTCAGGAACCCATGGTCGTTTGCTGTCGTCCGCCCAACCCGATAGTCGATGCCCCCGCCGTTGAGGCCTTCGAGGGTGACCAGGATCTGGCTGAACGCGTTCGTCGCGGCCAACGCCGCGCGCTCCTCGATCATCGAGCCGGAGGAGTCGAGCGCGAACAGGATGTCGATCGCTTGGCAGCCCGAGGTCGGGCCGATGCCGGTCTCGCCGTTGCCCACGTCGAGCAGGAGTCCGCCGCCGCTGGTGTCCGCGCTGTCCGAAGACGTCGAGGAGGTGGCCGTGCTCGGCATGCTCGTCACGCCCGCGCTGGGGTCGGTGCTCGTGCTCGGGCCTGCCGTCGACGGCTGTCCCGAGGTCGCGTTGTCGAGCAGGATGCACGTCTCTCCGGCGCAGGACAGCCCGGGGTCACAGCCGCCGCCCGGCGTGCAAGCGCAGTCCAGTGAGCCCACCGTGCAGCTCTGCCCGGTGTCCGAGTCACACCCGGGCGCCGTGCTCAGCAATCCACCCGCCACAATCCCCAGTCCAATGATCAAGCCCCGCATCCACAACCATCCTCGCGCCCCGGGAGCCGCGCTGGCAAGTTGGGCGCTCAGGCGTTGTCGGGCGCGCCCGCCGGAACGTCGGGCGTGGCGGAGCGCGGGGCGATCACATAGCGGTGAAACGCCCATGCACCGCCAAACCAGACCATGCCCAGGAACACCGAAGGATCGAGGTCCTTGGCCAGCATGATCAGCACGAACACGCTCGACCCCGCGTACAGCAGCGGAGTCACAGGGTAGCCCCAGGTACGGTAGGGGCGGTGCATGTCGGGCAGTTTCCGCCGCAGCACCAACACCGCCATCACCGTCATGGTGCCGGTGATCAGCATCGCCGCCGACGTGTAGTTGACCAGCTGCTCAAAGCCCTGACTGAGGATCAGCAGGATGGCCAGCGCCGCCTGCATCCACAGCGCGACCGCGGGTGTGCCGAAGCGTCCGAGCTGCCCCGCGGGTGCGACGCAGTGCCCTTCCTTCGCCATCGCGTAGGCGATGCGCGAGCCGGTGATGACCGTGCCGTTGATCGATCCGAGCATCGCCAGGAGGATCAGCGTGGTCACGACCAACACCCCGAACCCGCCGAACAAGGACCGCGCCGCGGCCGTGCCCGCCTCGCCGGTGTTCGCCAGGTCGTCCATCGAGAACACGGTCAGGAACCCGACGCACAGCATGAAGTACAGGACCGTGACGCCCAGCGTTCCGCCCACCAGCGCGCGCGGCAGGTTGCGCCCGGGGTTGCGGATCTCGCCGCCCACGAAGATCGCAGCGTTCCACCCCGAGTACGCGAAGTAGACCGGCAAGAACGCCAGCGCGACCGCCGAGATGCCCGGGAGCTCGAACGTCTGCGGCGTCGCGGCCGACCACGCGCCCTCATGCTCGGAGAACAGCAGCACCGCCACGCTGACCACCACCAAGATCGCGATCGGCACGCCGGTGAGCGCGACCTGGAATCGACCCGACAGGACCACGCCCACGTGATTGAGCACCGTCAACACGACCACGATTCCGATCGCCCAGAACATCGTGGGGTCGATCGGCAGCCCTAGCGCCGCCGGGACGTCGTAGGCACTGCCAAAGACGATCGGAAACTGAAACGCTGCCGTCGCCACGGCCATCGCCGCCAGTGAACCTGGAAAAATGGCCAGCAGTTGCAGCCAGCCGGCCGCATACGCCCACCCTGGTCCATACG
>CAYGTG010000546.1:5065-5974 GCA_964352485.1 uncultured Nannocystaceae bacterium
GATAAGGATAGTCGCCCCCGGCCGTGGGCATCATGCTGCCGAGCTCGGCCACCGAAAGGGCTCCGCACAGCGCAGACATCCCTCCGACCATCCACATCACCAAGAAAGCGCCGGGACGATCCATCTGCGCCGCCACGACCGGTGGCGCGATGAAGATCCCGATGCCGAGCATCGATCCTGCCACCAGCGCCATGGCGGGGAGCGCCCCGAGAGCGCGAGTCTGTTGCGTCGAGTCGGACACGGGCGAAGAGGAGCCGGAGCGTACCCCAGCCGGGAACGTTCGCCCAAGGACGCGCGAGGAGACGCCCGCGATTCCCAAGCCGGCGCAGATCCCCCAGCAGCGCCCTCACAGCGGCAGTGTGACGTCCGCGGCACGCGCGTTGACACCCCACGAGGCCGAACGTACGTTCGCGCGGATTCCGTGCGATTCCTACGCGTCATCCTCGCAGCCACGCTCGGCTTCGCGCTCGCGGCCGGCTGCAAGACGGGGCCCGACCTGTCCGCCGACTACGCCCAGACCGCGCGCGAGAACTACGAGCTCGCTGTCGGCGAGTTCACCGACAAGGACTGGGAGGAGGCGATTCAATACGCCGACTTCGTCCGGGTCCGCTTCCCCTTCTCCCGCTACTCCGTCGAAGCCGAGCTTCTGATCGCGCGCGCGGAGTTCGAGCAGGGCAACTACATCACCTCGCAGGACGCCTTCCGTCAGTTCGCCAAGCTTCACCCGACGCATGAGCACACGCGCGACGGGTGGGCCAGCTTCATGGCCGCAGCCTCCGCCTTCATGAATGCGCCGCGCGGTTTTTTCTTGCTGCCGCCGCCCGAGCAACGCGACCAAACCCCGCTGCGCGAGGCGATGTCCGAGCTTCGCTACTACTTCGACCACTACTCCGGCACCAAGACCGAGGT
>CAYGTG010000547.1:0-5951 GCA_964352485.1 uncultured Nannocystaceae bacterium
ATACGGTGCCGCCGACGGCCTTCGCGTCCTCGGGACCTGGGGCTGGGGCGATCGTGCTGTTTGGATTGGTGGGAGCCGCGGCGAGCTTCGGGATCTTGACCGCGCTGCAGGGCGTGCCCTGGTAGCGACTCGATCCCGCCGCGCGGCGCTTGTCCTACGGGGCGAGGAGATGCTGTCGAACGCTCACGGCATCGCCGTCTTGGACGGAATACAGAATCCGGCCGAGTTCGGGCGTCCAAGGGTGAAGGAGTCCGCCCGCGTTTTGTCCACTGGCGAGGTCGTTGGCGATGACGTCGAACTCGCCGTCAACGCTTCGCTGGAAGAGCCAGAGGTCCCGTTCGTTGCTGTCGGGGCGGAAGCCGATACCGGTGACGGTGTCGCTGCCGAAGTATAGATGGGTCGACTCGGGGACGAAGGAGAACGCCGGGCGTCCGTCCATCGGATAGGCCCACAGCTCGCGCGGCCGCTCGGAGAGCTCCGTAGCACCAGGGACCGTGTGCACGGCCAGGACCATCCCGCTCCACGCAAAGCCTGCACCGCGGGACGGCTCGTCCTCACCTCCCTCATCTCCCTCATCAAGGGGCCGTGACCACATCACTTCGGGCACAAACTCGGTGCCTTCCTCAGGAAGCAACAGCGGGACCTGCAGAATCTGAACCTCGTCGGTCCCAACGACGAACACTCTCTGCGCGTCGAGCACGGCAAACACGGTGACGCTCTGGCCGAGCGCGAGGTGTCGGTCCCAGCCAGCGCGGGAGAACTCGATGCCGCGCTCACCATCGGTCGCCAAGAGGCCGTCGCGAAGACTGAACTCCGTGCTGCCATCTCGTAGCTCCAGGACGACCTCCGGGGTTTGAAACCACGCCCCGGTCCGTAGATCGACCGCGTATCCGGGAACGGGAGGGAACTCTTCTGGCCGCTGACCTCCGCGGGCCTTGCCACGAGGCAGGACAAGCACCCAGCCATCTGAAGCGGCCCCTCCTGGGGCGGGATACGGCGTGGGATAGACGGAGTAGACCGCCTCCGGCAAGTCGAGCTTGATCGGGGCAGAGCCGTCGGGCGGATGAACCGCTGCGTTCTCGCCGAAGCTGAATACGCTGAGTCCGTCGCTGGTCGAGACGAAGTCGAACGCGCCTGGATCTGCGATCAGCCGAGTGCTGCCGTCGGGCAGGAACTGGGTGATGGCGACGCCGACATCGTCCTCGTCGTAGACGATGCCGAGGGAAGGCTCTCGGACATCGAACGGGAAGCTGTCCCCCATGCATCGGTCGCCGAGGGCTAAGTCTTCCCCTCGGCTCCCGTCCGCCATCAGCTCCCAAACGCCCTTGTCCGCAAAAGGCTCGTCGCTTCCGCATAGGACGATCTCACCGCCCACGTTCGCTGCGCCGGAGCGAAGGCCTAAGGTCTCGGGAAGATGGAGTGGAGCGCCGCCGCAGTTGTCGACGAGACTGTACCGCAAAGGAACGTGCACGGTGCTCGGGTCCGCATCGCGCTCCAGCGCGTAGCTGAGCGAGACCGCTTTCCCGAGGTCGAAGGCGTCCACGGGTCTCCCCGGGGAGACGCCCTCGAGACGGAGGAGCTCGGTGGGGGACTCCGCGGGGTCGCAGGTTTGGACCTCGAGGGGGGCCGCAGCGGGGTCGCCGCATGCGGTGAGGAGCAGTAGAAACCAGTGCGCGCGGATTCGAAGATTTAGCTTCATGGTCACGACCACCTATAAAGGCCTACACTTTTGCGAGGTCTCCGCAAACGAGAGAGTTTTGGCAGACTCCGCACTTGTCAGCCATCCGTTGTTCGGCCCGCCCGCTTACGCGGCTGCCCGCAAGTGCGGGGCGTGAGGAGCTCGACCGTATTCCCGAGGTACCGAAACACGCAGTCCCCAACTTGGTAGGAGGCGCCGACCTCAAGCTCGGGCACACCACCATGTTGCGCCGAACTGACGCGGTCACTAGGTGCTTCCCCGTACACGATCGGATAGTCATGGGCCTTGGGTTTGAACCACCAAACCTCATCAATGGGGTTCTCGCCATCTCGAATGTGTACGGAGTAGAACTTCTTCTCCCAAGCCACGCCGCACTTCCGGCGACTCTCGCAATTCTCGAAAACCAGCCGATCGCCCACCGCGCTCGGATGGACGATTTCCATGGGCTGGCAACCGGACGACGCGGCCATCACGAACACGCAGAGCCCGAAACGCGCCCCTGAGAGAAACGTCCATGTGATGCCACGCCGACGTCGGCCCTGGCTCCTAGTTTCGAACATAGACAGCCACCCCGGCATAGACCTCGACGTTCTCCTCACGTCTCTTGGCGAGAACATAGTCTCTATGACCACATCACTTCGGGCACAAACTCGGTCCCTTCCTCAGGAAGTAACAGCGGGACCTGCAGAATCTGAACCTCGTCGGTCCCAACGACGAACACTCTCTGCGCGTCGAGCACGGCAAACACGGTGACGCTCTGGCCGAGCGCGAGGTGTCGGTCCCAGCCAGCGCGGGAGAACTCGATGCCGCGCTCACCATCGGTCGCCAAGAGGCCGTCGCGAAGACTGAACTCCGTGCTGCCATCTCGTAGCTCCAGGACGACCTCCGGGGTTTGAAACCACGCCCCGGTCCGTAGATCGACCGCGTATCCGGGAACGGGAGGGAACTCTTCTGGCCGCTGACCTCCGCGGGCCTTGCCACGAGGCAGGACAAGCACCCAGCCATCTGAAGCGGCCCCTCCTGGGGCGGGATACGGCGTGGGATAGACGGAGTAGACCGCCTCCGGCAAGTCGAGCTTGATCGGGGCAGAGCCGTCGGGCGGATGAACCGCTGCGTTCTCGCCGAAGCTGAATACGCTGAGTCCGTCGCTGGTCGAGACGAAGTCGAACGCGCCTGGATCTGCGATCAGCCGAGTGCTGCCGTCGGGCAGGAACTGGGTGATGGCGACGCCGACATCGTCCTCGTCGTAGACGATGCCGAGGGAAGGCTCTCGGACATCGAACGGGAAGCTGTCCCCCATGCATCGGTCGCCGAGGGCTAAGTCTTCCCCTCGGCTCCCGTCCGCCATCAGCTCCCAAACGCCCTTGTCCGCAAAAGGCTCGTCGCTTCCGCATAGGACGATCTCACCGCCCACGTTCGCTGCGCCGGAGCGAAGGCCTAAGGTCTCGGGAAGATGGAGTGGAGCGCCGCCGCAGTTGTCGACGAGACTGTACCGCAAAGGAACGTGCACGGTGCTCGGGTCCGCATCGCGCTCCAGCGCGTAGCTGAGCGAGACCGCTTTCCCGAGGTCGAAGGCGTCCACGGGTCTCCCCGGGGAGACGCCCTCGAGACGGAGGAGCTCGGTGGGGGACTCCGCGGGGTCGCAGGTTTGGACCTCGAGGGGGGCCGCAGCGGGGTCGCCGCATGCGGTGAGGAGCAGTAGAAACCAGTGCGCGCGGATTCGAAGATTTAGCTTCATGGTCACGACCACCTACAAAGGCCTACACTCTTGCGAGGGTCTCCGCAAACGAGAGAGTTTTGGCAGACTCCGCACTTGTCAGTCATCCGTTGTTCGGCCCGCCCCGCTTACGCGGCTGCCCGCAAGTGCGGGGCGTGAGGAGCTCGACTCTGCTCCCGAGGTACTGGAAAACGCAATCCCCAACGATGTATGAGGCGCCCACTTCGAGTTCGAGCGCACCGCCATCTTGCGTCGACCTAACGCGGTCGCCCGGTGCTTCCCCGTACGTGATCGGATGATCATGGACGTACGGCAGGAAGGTCCACATCTGCGCACCAAATGTTCCGCGGACGTCTTCGTATATAGAGTAGCGGGTCGGCGTCCATTCCACGCCGCACTTCCGGCGATTCTGGCAGTTCTCAAGCACAAGTTGCTCGTCCACGATACTCGGATGAACGACTTCCATTGGCTGACAACCGGCCGACGCGGTCAACACGAACGCGCCGAGCCCAACATGCAACCTTGAGATAAGCACCCGAATGGCGCCGAGCCAACCTCGTCCGCCCATTTCAGTTTCCGACATACACGGCCTTCCCAGCATAGACACCAACATCGTCCCCACTTTTTCTTCGATAGATATAGTCTTTATATTGAGCGGCCTGCCCTTCGACTCCAAGCTGCCGAAAGTCGCGGAGCATCTGAGACGTCCCATCTATGCCGGTCGCGTAGCCAGCAGGGTCGTTGTATGCGTATGCGTTTCCCCCGGTAAGCGCGGCCCAGTCTCTGGCTGCGAGGGACCTTGGCCAGACCGCGACCAGCTGTGAGCGCTGCCAGAGGTGAACCCCCTCGTGCGCGAAGACTGACGCCGCTCTCGCACTGGCGAGGTTAACCTCTGGAACGCGCGCGTCCCCATCCCCGGATCGGAAGTGCATTTTCTCAAGGTAGATGACGTTCCGGAACCAGCCGATATGGTTGCTCCGCGCAACAGCGACCCGAACGCGGTCGTAGTTGATGCTATCTCCGAACTCCGCCCTCAAGAACTCGCGCTCCGCCTCCGTCAGAGGTCTCCGTCTCCGTCTCCGTCTCCGTCTCCGTTGTCTCCGCGTCCGGAATTTCAGCGACTCACACCCCCCCAATGCCCTACACAATTCGCTTTCGGCTTCCTCTATTTCGCTGTCGAATTGGCCTCCGTGGTCGAAGACGCCCCTGGAGCGGAGCTCCACCGCCTTCGCAGCGGCATTCTTTGCGACCTCCTCCTCCACCCGCGGCCCATGAGTCTGCGCCTTGTACGGGGTCCAGAAGTCATGTTGCTGATTGTAGGCGTCAACGTCCTGATAGTCCGCGCCCACAAACCCGTCGCCTGCCAACGTGCCCTCATGTCGCTCGATGTCTGCGTTCGTCCCCGCCGCCAACCCTGTCGGGTCCACCAACGACAGCGGCCGGTTCTGCACGTAGCTGTACGCGTTCCACGTCCCAACCTCGAGCGGGTTCTCGATCACGGGGTCCCCGCTCATGAACCGGCCCACCGCCGGGTCATACATCCGCCCGCGCATGTTGATGATCCCCGCGTCCAGCTCCGGCTGATGCCCGGTGAACCCTACCGGCAGCTCGTCCAGCGCAGACTCGCTCAGCGCTGAACTCCAATTGTTTCCATCCCGCGCCGTCCCCCAGGGCCCGTACATCACCCGCGACTCCACCGCACCCTCGCGGTCTGTCACAAGATGTGCCGACCCTAGATGGTCATCATGCACGTACTTCTTGGTGTGCTCCCACAGCCCGTTCTCCTCGAGCGCCGAGTGCTCTGCGAACACCTCCGCGACCACGCGGCCTGTCCCGCCCAGCACGGAGATCCGCGCCTCGCTCACCTCCGAGCCTTCAAACCGCAGCTCGTACGTCGGCGCCACCGTGTACGTAGCGGTGTTGGCCGCGGCCTCCTCACGAACCACCCGCGTGCCATCCGCATCGTAGAGCAGCGACCATGCCTGCCCACCGCGCTGCAGCGAGCGGACCATGTTCTGCGCCGTCCACGTCAACGTGCGCTCGCCATCGGACAACACGTTGCCGTTGTCGTCGTAGCTATATGCGTGCGCGCCCACGGTGCTCAACCGGTCCGTCGCTGAATCATACTGGTAGGCGCCCTGTCCCGATTTATCGGTGATGTTCCCGAGTACATCGTACTTCGCCTCCGCTGTCACGCCGCCCCAGGTCCACGTCCGCAGCTGGAGTGCGTCGTCGTAGGGAACACCGAGTATCCGGGTTCCGGATAGGTGACCTTCTGAAGGCGATCGTAGGCGTCGTACTCGTACTCCAGGGTCAGGTCCTGCTGAGGCCCTGTGGTCGTCGCCGTCGAGACTCGGCCCCAATCGTCGTACGTGTACGTGTACGAGCGCGAGATGTTGTCCGAGCTCGCGTTGGACGAGAGCGCCCCGATGCGAAGCGTGTCGTAGGTCGCTTGTCCTATGAGAGGAGAACGCAATCTTAAAGGCTCTCCTGACCATTTAGTGGGTGAAATGGGGAGCGATATGGAACGGGTGA
>CAYGTG010000548.1:0-5939 GCA_964352485.1 uncultured Nannocystaceae bacterium
GCTCTAGCTCCCGTGGCCAAGGAAGAACGGGCCGCGCCACAGCACACGATGGTGGTCGATGCCCTGCAGCCGGCCGCGCCATACACGGACCGGCCCAACCAGACGATCGCCGTCGATGCGCTGCAGCCGGCCGCGCCGTTCGAGGGTGAATCGGACGAGCTGTTCGAAGCGCGAAAAGAGCAGATCAAGCGGGCGACCAACAAGACCGGCCGACGTCGTCGTGTTGCGACCGGGGCCAACAAGGCCGGTAAGCGGAAGCGGCCCCGGGGTGTGCCGCCCAAACGCGAGGAAACGGACGACGAGGCCAAGAAGCGGCGCGGTACTGCCTTTGGCGCCGGGGTGCTTTCCCGCTTTGGCCGCTGAGTTGCCCCTGCGGCCGCGACTGGCGGACCACGTGCTTGCGCGCCGGCATGTCGTCGATGGGCGGGAGTACGTGGTGCTTCATGACGAAGCGCGGCACGAAACGGTGGAACTCCCGCCGGCAACATGGGCCGTGCTCGCATGTGCCGATGGAACCCGTGATGTCGCGGGCATCGCCGCTGCAGCCGCGCGCTTGGGTGCGGGTGCCACCGAGGCCGCCGTGGCGACGCTGCTCGAAGCGATGCACGCCCGAGGAGTCCTTCAGGACGGTGCCCCGAGCCATGAGCCCGACGTCGTCACCATTCGGCCACGACCCGCGGACGTCGCCCGACAACGCGTCGCAGCGCTCCCTGGGTACCGCTTCGACTGTGACGGCTCGGGAGGATGCTGCAGCGCGTACGGGTCGATTTTGATGACACCTGGAGATCGAGATCGGGCTCGCGCCGCGCTCGAGGGGGAGACGCGGGCCGGCGTGCCGATGTCGCGGTGGTTCTCGCCCGATCACGGCAGCGCACCGACGCCCTTGAGCGTTCCGCTCCACGTCGATGGCGGGTGCGGGTTCTTGGGCGACGACGGGCGATGCGAAATCCACCGTCGCGTGGGGCTGGCTGGCAAGCCCCGCGCCTGTGCGGCGTTTCCGTTGATCGCATGCTCGGACGGCGAGGAGGTGCGCGTCTCCGTCACGCCGGAGTGCGCGTGCGTGTTGCGACCCGCGGCGGCGGATCGTGGCGAACCCCTGGCGGAGTCGTGGCGGGTCGGCTCCGATCTCCCGCCGACGATCGTGGTCGATGTGCTTCCCGAGATGCTCACCGTCGCTCGAGGGCAAAAGCAGAGCCGGGCTTGGGTTCGCGCTCGCGTGTCGGACATCCTCGCGGCGCTGCCGACCGCGGCCGACCCCGCCCGCGCGTGCTGGGGCTTTGCGGATGACTGGTCCCAGGCCACGCCCACCGAACCCGATCTTGCTCCGTATCTCGACTCGCTGCTGCCGCGCGCTCGGGACCTGCTGCGTCGGCGATCGAGCTACGTCGCAGACGAAGATTGGGTGCTGGGTTCGCTGCGATGGTTGGTCGGCACGCTGCACCTGCTGCGGGACCCCTCCCTACAGGCGCTGATCCTCGCGGCGACCGCGGCCGGGGACCCCACCGAGCAGCTCTACGTTCGCAGCTCGTTGTGGGCGTACCGCGACTTCGTCGACACCCCGCTCGAGGTCGTGATGCGGGCCCACGCCGCGAAGATCTGGGTCGGTCGAGCGATGGCGGAGGTTCCCCTCGCCCCCTCGGACGCCGCCGTCCCTCTGGCAACGCTCAGCATGCTGATGCGCGGGCACGGATTGATGCGGGCGTGGGACGAGACAACCCAGGCCTGATAGCGTGAGGGCGTAATGGGGACGCGGTGCGGCGTGGTGGGGTGTGCGGTGCTGTGGCTTGCCGGATGCAGTCCCGCCGAGCCTAGACCCTCACCGATCGCACCCGCGGAGCCGGAACAACCCTCCGAGGAGCCTGCCGTTCCGGGCCCGAGAGTGACGCTGGTCGGCGTCTTGCACGAAGGGGGAACCCGCCTGTGTGCGGCTCCTTACAAGGACTTTTGGGTCGATCGAACGTGGGCCGTCGGGTTCGTGCCGTTGGTCCATGAGCCCGCCCTCAGCGGCTCGCTCGCGAAGCTCGAAGGCGCGGTCGTCAAGGCGTCTGGGGTCGCGACTGAGGAACCCACGACGGTCCACGGGGAAGCCCCCCCGCCAAGAATGACCGTGCGCTGCGGCGAGGTACAGATGCGATCAGATTGGGAGCTGTGGCCCAACGGAACCCGAGCCCGACGCGGCGACGGTCCGGACCTGACGAAGCTTCGTATTGAGTCGATCGAGGTGGTGGAGCCGCTGCGCGGTGCGCTTCGCGAGGATGATGTCTGGTTTGCCGTGACCAATCCGTTCGACGGCGAGCTGAAGGATGCGACATTGATCGCGCACTACGAGGGCTGCTACGGAAAGCCGGGGACCGCCACCGAGCGGCGTCCGCTGGGTGCCATCGAGGCCGGAGCCACGCTCGAAGATATCCCGGTGCCGCAGATCTCGATGCGCGACATGGCGCGGGGACACGAACACCGCCTCGACTCGGTGCAGCTCATCGCGACCGTCGATGGGGGCGCGCTGGATCTCGACGTCGACATCGAGGCGCTCGGGATCGGCGTCGCGTGTCCGAAGCGAAAGTGACGCCTTTCAGGCTGGGGCGCCGTCCGGGTGCCATCGGTACCGCTTCAGGTCGATGGTGCCGGTGGGGTTGTACTGCTCGCCTTCGTGGTGGAGCTAGCTTCGTTGGTCCGGTCCGGCAACGTCTCGAGTCGAGATCCCGCCCCGGCTGTTGACGATCCGATGCCAAGGCACAGGATCGTCCGCTTCGGCACGCCACGCGCCTGCCAGGGCGAAGCCCACATGACGCGCAACGCGCGGGGATCCGAGCAAGGTCGCAATCTGGCCGTACGTCGCGACGTGGCCCGCAGGAACCCTGCGGACCATGGCGAACACCTTGACGTGCCAACCAGGGCCCACGACCCGAGGTTCCTCGGCGATCATGGGCTCCAGGGTAGCTCAGAAGCTGTACAGGACCGAGCTGCCCCAGCCGGGAATGGAGATGTCGATCTCCCCGCTGTCGCCACCATAGTTCGCGAGGTACGCGTCACGCATCGGCGTCAGGTCGATGTCGACCGAGTCCGACGGGAACGCTTCGCAGACCTCACCAAGGTTGTCGTGGGCGATGTTCAGGCCGGTTTGAACCGGACGGCTCTCGTCGAAGCCGCCATCCCAGCACCCGCCAAGGGGGTGGCCGGGGCCGCAGCCGCTGTAGGCGACGTCGACGGTGAGCGTGTCTGCGTCGAGGGTGACATCGGTGATGACGAGGCCATCGAAGGGGGTGTCCGGCTGACAGGACGACAGGGCGGGGCCATCGAAGGGATCAACGTCCGGAGGATCGCAAGCTTCCTCGGTGCAGGCGCCGAGCGTGCCGTCGTCGTTGCACTCGCACTGGTTGCAGCCATCGGGAGCGGGGACGACTGTTCCAGGCTCGCATTCGTTCTTACAGGGGCTCAGCGAGCAGAGCCAAGCACCTTGTTCGCACGAGCATGTGTTGCAGCCATCGTCGGCGTCCATCACCGCACCCTCCTCGCACTCCGCGGGCTCACAGGCGATCTCGGTGCAACCGCCGATGGTGCCATCCTCGGTGCACTCGCAGGTGTTGCAGCCGTCGTCGGCGGGAACGGAGGTGCCGGGCTCACACTGAGGACCGGGGTCGCAGCCGATCTCTGTGCACGCGAGGGTCCCGTCGTCTTGGCACTCACACGTGTTGCAGCCGTCGGCCGCGGGAACCTGTTCTCCGGGTTCACAGTCATCGCCGGGCTCTCCACTTCCACCCATCGTCTCGTCGCCGATGTCCTTGTCGGGAAGGTCGCACGCGGTGGCGCCGAGGAGGGAAAGGCAGGCCATCAACATCCATTGAGTCTTCATTCGTTTCACCGTTAGTTCAGGGGGAGCCATCACGCTGGCAACTCGTAGTGGTCCGCTCGGATGCTTCGTCGTGACCGCGGTCGAGAAAAAACTACGGCGTCGGTTCGGGGCAGGCGCTCTGCGCCCGCGAGCGCAGGGCCGACTGAGGGTGGGCGCGCAGAAACGCTGCAGCGGCCTTGCGGCCATCGGCGAGTTTGCCCGCGTCGCACAGCGCCACGACACGAAGCACCGCTCGCTCTTGGCGCAGGACACCGCTCGGGAACTTGCGCTGAGCGTCTTGCAGCAGCGAGAGCGCGTCCTTTGGACGATTCTCCACGACGGCTCGACGCGCTCGATCCAGCAGCCGTGTTTCTTCCGCAAGCGACGTCGGGGAAGCGACCGTCGGAGCCTCGAGCGGTGTTGTCTTGCGCGGCGTCGGGGCGCTCCGACGCGGGCTGCTCGGCGCGGCCGGCTGTGGCTCTGGCGCGACGGGTTGGGGGGCGAGGACTTCCGTTGGGGCCGCCTCGGGGGACGAAGCCGCGGTGGTCGCCGTTCGTCGAGCGGGAGCGGGTTCCTGCTTCACCCGAATGGCCTCGGCGGACTCCGGGGTGTTGGGCGCTTGGTGCAAGCCGTGGTCCTGAACAGCGGTGACGTCGCTGTCGCCCACGGTGAGCACGAGCAATGCCGCGGCCGCGGCCGCAACGACGGTGCCGGCCACCCAAGGAACCCAGGGCCCGCGAACAACCGCGCCCGTCGGCACGACCGGAGCCGTCGACTCCAGAACCCGAGCTTTGACCCGGTCGCGGGTGGTCGTTCCGGGCCGTTCTTCGTCAGTGAACGCAGCCAGGAGCGCGAGCTCGTTCGCGTCCAGTTCGGGAAGCTCGTCGTGCGAGCTCATGCGCTCTCGCTTTCGGCCGGATCGCGGGTGAACGCAGCGGCGGCACTTCGGAACGCCTGCCGAGCGGCGCGAAGACGTGCGTGCGCAGTGTTCACGTTGATGCTCGTGATGCTCGCGGCCTCCTTCACCGTGACCCCCTCGAGATCCACCAGCGTGAAGATCTCGCGTTTGTCCGGATCGAGTTGGGCCAGAAATCGCCGCACGAATGCCGCGGCCTCTCGACGTTGCGCGGCATCGTCGGTGGGCGGGAGGGTCTGCGGTTTGGGCTGCGCGTGCTCGATGCGACGCGCCTCGCGGGCCCGACCTCGGCGGCGGTTGCTGGCGACTCCGCGCGTGATCCCGTACAGCCACGAGGTGAGCGCGGCGCGACCGTCGTAGTCCTCGATGCGTCGGTGCACGATGACGAACACGTCGTGCATGACATCTTCGAGCGCACCCTCGGGGACTCCCAGACGCCTGGCGACGCGCCAGACGAAGTCCGCGTGGTCGTCGTAGATCGTCGCCAAATCAAGCGCACTGCTGCTCCCCTTCTCCGTGATACCGCCAGAGGCGCTGGGCGCATGGACTGTCACGGATGGTTGTTGTCCGTCGGTGGACACCGTCGTGACCGCAGCGTAGCGCGCCGCTGGATTTTCTTCGATGTGTCTGAAATGAATAGGGATTATCGGAGTTCGAAACCGAGCAGTGCGCTGAGCTGGCCGCCGACGGGCCCTGCGTCGAACAGCACCCGGTCCGTGGTCTTGAAGCCAGGGCGGGTCAGGGACACCGAACCCCCGGCGCGTACACCGAGGATCAGACGCCCTGCGGCGACGGCCGGTGGGCGCCACAGCAGCGTCGGGGCCACCGAGGCGGCGACCCAGGGCGAGGCGGCAGCGCCCGGATCCAGCTCGCCCCGGCCCTCGCCATGCATCAGTCCGGCGCGAACCCCCACGCACAGCGGGATCGTGATGGAGGCGCGTCCAACCACCGGACACCCACGCGCGTCGACGGACCACAGCGAGAAGCGCCCGCCCACCGTAGCGTCCGTGGGCGCAGCTTGCTCGCGAGGCGTCTCGTAGGTTGCCCCGAGCTCGAAGCGCCAGCGCCGGATTCGCAGAGCACCGTGCAGCTCGACGACGCCTCCCACCGAAGGCAGCACGCCGATTCCGAAACCACCGCCGACGACGAGATCAACCCCGACCGCGCGCAGAGAATCCGCTGGCTGGGGCT
>CAYGTG010000549.1:0-5926 GCA_964352485.1 uncultured Nannocystaceae bacterium
GTGGTCATGCCCGGGTCGGTGTCCGCGTCGGTGTCTGTATCCGTCTCGCCACCGGAGCTCGTGTCCGTGGTCGACCCGAACGAATCGGTGTCGGGCACACCGTACGCGGACTGCGTGTCAAAGCTGGTCCCCACCGAACCACTGTCGTCTGTGCCCGAGGGCATCGTCGTGCTGCCCACGCTCGTCCCGCCCATGCTCGTGCTGCCCGGCCCCGAACTCGTAGAAGCCGTGGTCGCAGCCGTGGACGACGAACCGTCGCCGCCCATGGAGTCGCCCGAGTCGTCCTCTGCGGGGCAACCGGCGAGCGCGAGCCCCATCAGTACAGCGCTCGCGGTCCGGCCCAGCACTTTGCCCTTGCCGTCGTGAACCGACGCCCCGCAATGGGGGCACGCCTTGTCCGAAGTGAGGACGTGAGACGAACAAGCAGCACAAACGACGAGCGGACCGGCCATGAGTTGGAGAATCGCATGGCGTCCGCACGATGTGCCAGCGGGGAGCCCGGCCCGACGGACGGGAGCCTCAGTCCACGCCCAGGCTCTTTGCCCTGGACAGAGGTATGCAGCCCTTTCGCGACTCGACTCCGGTCAGTCGACGCGCTCGGCCAGAGCCAGCACCGCGGCCAAGCCTTCGTCGCACGTAGGGACGATCTGCTCGGGCGGAAGGACGAAGCCACTGCCACCGCTGGGTCGCAGCTCGATCGTAAACCCGTAGGCGCCGCCCTCTTCGTAGGACCAATCCAGCGCCGTCCCGCCTGCGGTGTAGAGGTCGGCGGCAGACATCAGCTTGTAGCGTTCGCCGTGGGTCGCCGCGATCGCACTCGCCATCGCGTCTCCAAGCGCCGCAAAGCGGTCACGATCCGCAGCCGGCTTCTTGGTGTGCCCCCACGGGTACAGGATCATCTGACCGAAGCTGTGGAAGTCGACATGCGCAACCACAGGCTCCCGCGAGATCAGGTCACGCAAGGCTCGCGTCTCCGGCTCCGAGAAAGCATATGGCCCCCGGTATATCTGGGAGCGGCGGTTGGAGCTGGACCCACGGCCGCCGAACCCGACCGACCAGTTGCGGTTGAGGTCCACGCCATACGGCTCGGCGCGGTTCTTTCGCCAGTAGCGATCCGACTCCCACGAGTGCACGTAGCCGTCGGGGTTGATCACCGGCGCGACCCATACGACCCGCTCATCGAGCACGGTGCGGATCCGAGGGTCGGTGTCGTAGCCGGAAACCATGCGATCGGCCACGCAGGTCGATACCATCACCGAGATCCACTCCCGGGCATGCTGTCCGCCGTTGAGCACGATCGCCTTGGCCTCGCTTCCAGCGGCGGAAAGACGCAAGGCGCGGATGCGCCGGCCATTCGTCGAAACCCCCAACTGCTCGACCCGCGCGAGGTCGGGGCGGCGCGCGGCCAGGACGTCGAGGTACGCATCGACGGTCTCGTAGTCGCGATACTCGGCGAACCAGTTCCCCGGCCGGGCAACCTCCGCCGCCTCGATGCGAATTTTCTCTGCCGCAGCGACCGCATCAATGTCTGGGACAAGCACCTCGAAGGCGATGCCCCGCTCCCGCAACGCATCGATGCCCTCGGGCTCCAAGACCACGTCGAAGGCGGTCCCGGTGTCCGCATCACTCCACAGCTCGACCATGACCGCGCGCACAGCCGCCCGCTGCGCTTCGGTCTGAACCTGCACCCGCACCGCGGCGCGAGGTCCGGGCGGGACGGGCTCCGGTGTACCCGACGAAAGCAGTGCCGCCACCAGCGCGACCGATGAGACCAGCCCTGCCAGCCCCGCCAATGCTCCCGACGTCTCTCTCCAGCGTGACCATGCACCCAGCATCGTTCAAGCGTAGCAGGCGCTCGGTCACGCGTGACTCCACGCGCCTTGCAGATACCCCTGGGGGGTTTATGATTCGGATACCCCCTCGGGGTATTGCGTCATGCTCGACCCGACGACCAAACGAAAGCTCACCGCCCGACTCAAGCGCGCCGAGGGCCAAATCTCCGCGCTCAGGCGCATGCTCGACGAAGACGCGTACTGCGTCGACGTTCTGCTGCAGATCAGCGCGGCGCAGGGGGCCCTGGGCAAGGCGGGCCAGGTCTTGTTGGGCGAGCACATCCGTACATGCGTCGCCGATGCGTTCGCCACCGGAGACGAGGCAGACCGTGACGAAAAGGTCGACGAGCTGATGGACGTGTTCTCGCGATACGGGGGGCTGGGACGGTGACCGCGTTTCTTCTGTCGACGTGGGCCATCACCTTGGAGTTGGCGCCTTGGCTCCTGCTCGGAGCCGTCATCGCCGGCGTGCTGCACGTCGCGCTGCCTCCAGGCTTCGTCAAACGAGCCTTTGTCGGGCGCCGGGGTGTCCTGACGGCAGTGGCGCTGGGCGTGCCCCTTCCTCTGTGCTCGTGCGGGGTCATCCCGGCCGGCCTCGGACTCAAGAAGGACGGCGCGAGCGATGGCGCTGCGGTCGGCTTCCTGATCAGCACGCCGCAAACCGGCGTGGACTCAGTCCTCGTCTCGGCCAGTTTTCTCGGTTGGCCATTTGCCCTGTTCAAGCTCGCTGCGGCCGGCATCACCGGACTCGTCGGCGGGTGGCTGACCGATGCGATCACGGACGCGGAGCCCGCATGCCCAGTCCCGGTCGCCGCCGCCGCCCCTGCCCCACCGCGAACACTGCGCGCCGCATGGACTCACTCCGCCGAGGTCCTTCGTTCGATCTGGAAGTGGTTGCTCTTCGGTGTGCTGCTCTCGGCGTTCATCACCACGGTCATGCCGCCGTCGTGGCTCGCGAACGTCGGTGGAGACAACCACCTCATCGCGCTGGGGATGGCACTGCTGATCTCGCTCCCGCTGTACGTCTGCGCCACAGCATCGGTCCCCATCGCCGCTGCCCTCGTCGCCGGAGGACTCCCCGCGGGAGCGGCCCTCGTGTTCTTGATGGCAGGACCGGCCACCAACCTCGCCACCTTGGGCGCCGTGTACCGCACCTTGGGTCGCAAGGCGCTCTCGGTCTACCTCGGCACCATCGTGGTCGGCTCGGTCACCCTCGCCTACGCCTTCGATGCGTTCTTCCCTCTGTCGATCACCGCGCCTCATCACCACGTCCACGAAGCCTCTCTGCTCGCCCAGGTCACCGCCGCACTTCTGGTCGGCATGATGGTTTGGTTTGCGACCGAGGACGCCCGCGCGTGGCTGAGCCGTCGAACCGCCGCCGCGCCGACCTCGACCTCGCTGACCGTGGCCGTTGAGGGGATGACGTGCCAAGGCTGCGTGCGCAAGCTGACCCGCGTCCTCGGCGAAGACGAGCGGGTGCAATCGGTGAGCGTCGAGCTCGAGCCCGGCTCCGCAACGGTGGACGGCAGCCTGGACGCTGCGACTCTAGCCACGCTGGTGCGCGGTGCGGGATACGAGCCCCGCTGAGTTCCGCGGCGAAACCAATACCTGCGTGGTACTCGCATGCTGTCGGCAAGGACCGGACGCTCTCAGGGGACGAACGGTCGCTGCTCAAAGCGATGATGCTCCAAGGCGAGACGACCCCCTAGTCGGGGAACGACCGCTCGCTGCGAGGGTCCGGGCCACTGCGCCGGGCCACGAGGACGTGAGGCCGCGGCGGGCCCTGTGCAAAAACTGGCAGTGCCTCGTCCTGCGGAGGCTCCTATACTGCCCGCCTCATGAGCGAGCCCAAGGACGAATCCGCTGCCCCCAACTTCGTGCGAGACATCATCGCCGATGACCTGCAGTCGGGGAAGCACCAGCAGATCGTCACCCGCTTTCCGCCCGAGCCCAACGGCTACCTCCACATCGGCCACGCCAAAGCGATCTGCGTGGACTTCGGACTCGCCAAAGAATTCGGCGGGCGCTGCAACCTCCGGTTCGACGACACCAACCCGGTCAAAGAGGAAACCGAGTTTGTCGAGTCGATCAAAGACGACATCAAGTGGCTCGGCTTCGAGTGGGACGAGATCCACTTCACCTCGGACTACTTCGAGCAGCTCTACGCATGGGCCGAGGACCTGATCTCTGCCGGCAAGGCGTACGTCGACAGCCAGAGTCCGCAGGAGATGAAGGCCAACCGCGGCGACTTCGGCACCCCGGGCGCCAACAGCCCGCACCGAGACCGGTCCGTAGAAGAAAACCTCGACCTGTTTCGCCGGATGAAGGCGGGCGAGTTCCCCAATGGCGCTCACGTTCTGCGGGCCAAGATCGACATGGCCAGCCCGAACATGAACCTGCGCGACCCGTCGCTGTATCGGATCCTCCACGCGCACCACCACCGCACCGGCGATGCGTGGTGCATCTATCCGACCTACGACTTTGCCCATGGGCAGTCCGACGCCATCGAGCACATCACGCACTCGCTGTGCACGCTCGAGTTCGAAGCCCACCGCCCGCTGTACGAGTGGTTCATGGACAACCTCGACGTACCCGCCACCCCGCGGCAGATCGAGTTCGCTCGACTGAACTTCACGTTCACGGTGATGAGCAAGCGCAAGCTCCGGCAGCTCGTCGAAGAGGGCCACGTCAACGGCTGGGACGACCCCCGCATGCCCACGCTCAGCGGTATGCGCCGGCGCGGGTTCTCCCCCGCGGCGCTGCGCAACCTCTGCGAGCGGGTCGGCGTCTCCAAGCGCAACAGCTTCATCGACATCAGCCTGCTCGAGCACGCGGTTCGCGACGATCTCAACGAGCACTCGCCGCGCTACATGGGCGTGATGCGTCCGCTCGAGGTCGTGCTCGAGAACTTCCCCGAAGGCCACACCGAGTGGTTCGAGGCGCCCCAGTTCCCAGGCCGCGAAGACGGGGGCGGCATCCGGCGCATTCCGCTGACCAAGACCGTCCTGGTCGAGCACGACGATTTCCTGGAGGTCCCGGTCAAGAAGTGGCGACGGCTTGCTCCCGGTATGGAGGTTCGCCTTCGATACGCAGCGCTGATCACCTGCAAAGAGGTGGTCAAGAATGATGCCGGCGAGGTGGTTCGCCTGATCTGCACCTGGGACCCGCAGGCCAAGGGAGGAAACCCCGCGGACGGCCGCAAGGTCAAAGGCACCTTGCATTGGGTCAGCGCCGAGCACGGGATCCCGGCCACGGTGGAGAACTACGATCGCTTGTTCACGGTCGAGTCGCCCGGTTCCGGCGACAGCAATTTCCTCGAGCAGATCAACCCAAGCTCGCTGGAGACCCTCGAAGACGCTCGGGTCGAACCCGCGCTGGCCGAGGCGGCTCCGGGGACACGCATCCAGTTCGAGCGGCTGGGCTACTACTGTTTCGACCAGGACTCCAAGCCCGGTGCCCTTCGGATCAACCGCACGATCACGTTGCGCGACACTTGGGGCAACTCCGCAAAGCCGGGCTGAGTTCCGCCCCATCTCGGATGTGTGTACGGACGCCGCCCACACCGGCGACGCGTTCGTAGTCAACCGCACGCGATCGACCGGGCATCCATCCGCCGCCCAACGCATCGCAAGCTCGTGGCACGATGGGTGAGGGGGATTGAAGAGGATGCAGATCAGATCGCTGCTTCTGAGCGCCGCCGCGTTGTTCGCGGGCGGCTGTTACACCGGAGTCGACGCGTCGGGCACCGGAGTACCGTCGGGTGGCTCTGACAGCTTCACGACGACCGCCGGCGACGGCGACACCGGCGAAACCGGAAGCGACAGCGACGACCCGGTACCAGAGGACTACGATCCCTCTCCGGTCGCGCTTCGCCGCCTCGTCGGCTCCCAGTACGTGGCTTCGGTCCGGCTGCTGCTGGGGGATGCTGCGGCCGATGCAGCAACGCCCCCCGACGACGCCGCGATCAACGGTTTCATGGCCGTGGGTGCGGCCCAGCTCGCGTTGGGAAGCGCCGAGGTCGACCGCTACGAAGCCTCGGCCCGCGACATCGCCGCTGCTGCGGTCGGCGCGGGCATTACTGCTGCCTATGGCCC
>CAYGTG010000550.1:0-5909 GCA_964352485.1 uncultured Nannocystaceae bacterium
GTGTAGATGATCTGACGACCCTCGTCGGCCTCGGGGGGCTGCGCTTCGGCCGGCGCGGGCTCGGCTGCGGCCGGCGTTGCACCGGCGGACCCGTCGGGAGCGGCCGCAGGTGCCTCGGGGGCGGCGGGCGCTTCGTCCCTCTTCGCGCGTTTCTTGTCCGCCCGGGAACCGAACAGGCGCCGTCGCCCTTCGGGCTCGGGCGCGGCCATCGTGGATGCCACTGGCATGGGCTCGGGCGCCATGTCCCGCATCGGCGCGTCGTAGTCGTCCTCGTAGGCGCTCTCGCGTTCCATGGATTCTTCCGCGTAGCCTCGGTCCGCCCCGGCGTAGCCGGCGTCCATCGAAGGGGCCATGGACTTCTTGCACGCGGGCAGACCGACCAACACGGCGGCCAGCACAATCCAGGCTGAGGGTCTTGTTGAGCTCATCATGGGATTCGTCTCCCCGAACGCCGGCTCTCGCAACGTGCTTACAGCGTTCAGAAAAATGGTCGGGATTGCCGGCCGGACGACGGTCCGGTACTCCATGCGGCGTGAACTTCCGCGCAATTGCAGGGATTTCTGTCGTCGTGGCGCTGGGCTGCAGGCCCGGTCCTGCTGCGGAAGCGCCAGCGGCCATCGAGGTGGAGCCCCAGGCGGGCGCGACCGTCCCCGAAGCCGAGTTGGACGTCGAGTCCCCGGCACCGGCTCCGCTCGTCCGAGAAAACGTTCCCCCGAAGTGGGCACAGGACGCTGCTGAAAAGATCATCGCCGCGGCGGACGGGAAGACGCGCGGGTGGGATCGGCTGGCCGAGATGACGGATCGCTACGGTCATCGACTGAGCGGTTCGAAGGCGCTCGAGGACTCCATCGGATGGACGCTCGACACCATGAGGGCCGATGGGCAGGAGAACGTCCGTAAAGAAGAGGTCATGGTCCCGCACTGGGTGCGTGGCGAAGAGTCGCTGCAGATGTCCAGCCCGGTCCGCCGCGAGCTCACCATGCTCGGCCTGGGCATGAGCGTCGGGACCCGCGGCACGCTGACCCGCGAAGTCATCGTCGTCGAGCACCTCGATGAGATCGCCGAGCTCGATGATGCCGCCGCGAAGGGCAAGATCATTTTGATCAACCAGGTGATGCCGCCCTACGATCCGGCGACGGGCGATAGTCACTACGGGGCCACGGTGCGCTCGCGGACCCGAGGCGCCTCCGAGGCCGCGAAGAAGGGCGCGGATGCGGTGCTCGTTCGCTCCGTCACGGCGCACTCGCTCGACACGCCGCACACCGGCACGCTGATGTACGAAGAGGGGGTCCCGAAGATCCCGGCAGCGGCGGTGACGGTGGAGGCCGCAGAGCTCCTGTCTCGCGCCGCCGAGCGGGGCCCGGTGAAGGTCTCGCTCAAGATGGGGGCGAAGCTGTTGCCAGATGCCCGCAGCGGCAACGCCATCGCGGAGATCGTCGGCCGCGAGAAGCCCGAGGAGATCGTCGTGATCGGTGGGCACATCGACTCCTGGGACGTGGGGGACGGCAGCAGCGACGACGGAGCCGGCTGCATGGCTGCGATGGAGGCCGCGCTGCTCATTCGCGAAGCCGGGCTGCGGCCGCGCCGTACGATTCGGGTGGTGCTGTTCACCAATGAGGAGAACGGGCTTCGGGGGGGGTTGGCGTACTTCGACGCGCACGGCACCGAGCCGCACGTCGGTGCCATCGAGAGCGACTCGGGGATGGGCGCGCCGACCGGATTCTCCCTCGCAGGCGAGGATGCCGATGCCTTCGCAGCGCTGCAGGTGTACCAGCCCCTGTTCTCGGCGCTCGGAGAGCTGAGCATCATCAAAGGGTGGGGCGGTGCCGACATCAGCCCGCTGACGAAGAACGGCGTGTTGTCGATGTCGCTGCGTCCCGACGCCAGCCACTACTTCGACCTGCACCACAGCCCCGCCGACACGATCGACAAGATCGACCCCGCGCATCTTCAGGGCAACGCGGCCGCCATGGCGTTGATGGCCTACATCCTGGCCGAACGCGAGTAGCGCGTCAGCGGATCTGGATGATCCGGTCCTCGTCTTGGCACCACGCGGTGAGCGGGCCGCCGTAGACGCAGCCGGAGTCGAGGCCCAGCGCGGTGTCGTTTCGGTAGTGTCCGCGGCGCGCCCAATGCCCATGGACGATGAGGGTGCCCGGGGAGACCAGCGCGTCCCACGGGGAGTATCCCTGCGGGCAGCCTTCGGGCCCGCGGTCGTACTTCACCCGGTTGCCCTGGGCGTCGCAGCAGCGCACACGCGTCGCAAAGCCCACGTCCTCGGACTCGAGCCAGTCGTCGTCATGCGGGAAGGCGTTGATGCGGGCGGCCTCCGCGTCGAGGTCGTGCCACTGCGGGTGAATCCCTCCATGCACGAGCCATGCATCGGGGCCCTCGCCCGCGCTGGGCAGATGAACCAGGATGGGAAGCGCTCGCAGGTGGGCGAGCAAGTCGTCGGCACGAGGGTCATCGTAGAGTCCCTGCAGGGTGTCGCGCTTGCGCGGCCAACGACCGGAGTGGGCGCACAGCGTATAGACCTCGTGGTTTCCCAACACACCCTTCCCGCCGACGTCGCGCCACAGCTTCGCGGTGGCTGCACTGTCTGGACCTCGGTTGACGAGGTCCCCCGCACTCCATAGTTCGTCCTGCGCCGGATCGAACCGGAGGAACTGGAGCAGACGGTCGAGCTCGCGGGCGCAACCCTGCACGTCTCCAACGACGTAGCGCATCGCGTGCACGCTATCCCCTGATAGGCTCCGCGTCACGTGGAGGCACTCCTGCAATCCTGGCCTCCCGGCGCGACGTGGGCCTTGCTGGCGCTCGGCTCCGCGCTTGCCGCCATCGTCAACACCATGGCCGGCGGTGGTTCGCTGCTGGTCCTCCCGCTGTTGCTGGCGGTCGGGTTGCCGCCGGGGGTGGCCAACGGAACCCTTCGCGCCGGTGTCTTGGTGCAGAGCCTCAGCGCGGTCGCGACGTTTCATCGCAAGGGCGAGCGGCCGTACCGGCTCGTCGCCAAGTTGGCCGGGCCCATCATTGTCGGCGCGGGTGGGGGCACGGTCTTCGCGACCCGGCTCGACGATGCGCTGCTGCTGCCCATCATTGGCGCGCTGCTGGCCGGGTGGGCGCTGGTGTTGCTGTTGCGACCCGCGAGGTTTCTGCACGCCGAAGGGGAGCCACGCGAGCCCAGCCTCAAGACCTACCTCGCGGCGGTCGGGGTCGGATTTTATGGGGGCTTTCTGCAGGTCGCCGTCGGATTTCCGCTGCTCGCCCTCCTGACGATGGGCGTTGGTCTCGCCGCGGTCCATGCCAACGCGGTGAAGGTGACGCTGGTGCTGGTGTACACGCTGGTGTCGCTTCCGATCTTCGCCGCGGCCGGGCAGGTGGCCTGGGTCGAAGGCCTGGCGCTCGCCGGAGGTGGCCTCGTCGGCGGATGGTTGGGTGCGCGCTGGCAGATGCGGTCGGGCGCGGGCGTGGTGCGGTGGTTTGTCGTCGTGACCGCGACCGTCAGCGGCACCGCGATGTTGTGGCGCAGCTTCGTCGCCTGAGCGTGGAGGCAAAACCAACAAAAAACGCGCCGTTTCAGGGGTGCTGAAACGGCGCGCGGTGGCCCCGGCTTGACTAGACGACGATCAGTCCGCGCTGCACGGCTCGAACGACCGCTTCGGTCCGGGTCGCCGCATCCATCTTCGAGAGGATGGCGCCGATGTGGAACTTGGCGGTGTGGCTGCTGATGCCGAGCTTCGAGGCGATCTGTTTGTTGCTCAGTCCCACCGCGAGAAGCTCGAGCACGTCGTGCTCGCGCGGGGTGAGCGATGCGGTGGAGCGGGTGGCGGTGGGGGAGCCGATCCGCGATGGAGCGTCGAGCAGCTCGGGGTCGATGACCCTCAGACCCTGCTTGACCGAGTCGATGGCGCTGCGCAATGCGTCGCCCGAGACGTTGCGGCGCAGCACGCCAGCGGCCCCTGCGGAGACCAGCGGCAGGGCCTTGGCGTCGGCTGGAGCAAGGGCGATGACGGGCACGCCGACGTTGTCGAACCGAAAGCCGGGTCCGCCGGAGGTGGTGGGTCCGAGGTCCCACAGCACCACTTCGGCGCCCACGCGGGCTGCGGCTTCGGCGGCTGAGGCCGCTTCGGACTCCGAGGCACGGCCTCGCACTCGGCGCACAACCGACTCTCGAACGAGGGGATCCTCGCCCACGACCAAGGTGCGTACTGTGGGAGAGACGAGCTCCTGGAGGGGATCTGGATTGGAGTGCAGTTGCATCGGGGCCTTCTGGGCAGACACTGTGTGTCGGATCGGCGGCTCGTCAACCGCCGTACCATCCAGACCAACGGCGAACCCCTCTCGGACGGCCACCAGTGCCCACCTAGAGGCCAGGAAAAAAGATGCATCGCCTCCCCGAACAGCCCGGTTCGGACCTCGTTGGGGGCCCCACCATGTCGATTCTAGGAGAGGCAGGGGCCCGGAAACGGTCCGTCTGAGCATCCATTCCCAGGGTTGGCAGCGGCGAGCGAAGCCTCATGATAGGCCCATCTCAGCTCCGATCCGACGCGCGAGTCGCGTTCCGACTCGCCCCTCTGCGTCAGAAGGCTACATGTGCCGTGTTACCGAACACATGAGGCACATGCATCCGTAACCCTGGGACGGTCCTCGCCGTCCGATCAAAAGAGAGTCGCCATGACCAACCTCAAATCGCTCCCCACGTCGTTCGCCCTGCTCCCCCTTCGCAGCGGCGTGCTCTTCCCGAGCACGACGATGAGCCTCCCTGTCGGCCGGTCCAGCTCGGTCAAACTCATCGAGGATGTGTCTGTGGGGGACATCATTGGTGTCGCCATTCAGCGTGACCCGAAGACCGACGAGCCCGTCCTGGCCGACCTGCACCCCGTGGGTACCTTGGCTCGGGTTCGCAAGATCCACCAAGCACGCGACGGACAGACCTACCGGGTCACCCTCGAAGGGGTCGCGCGATTCGAGCTCGACGAGCTCGAGCAGAGCAAGCCTTACTGGCGCGCCTCGGGGCGGGCGGTGGAAGAGACCGACGCGTTCTCCCCCGAGTCTCAGCTTCTCTTCGAGGAACTCCGGCAGGCGCTGCGACCGATGGCCCGGGGCGGGAACGATACGCTCAAAGAAATCCTCGCCGAGGCGGAGGAGCCTGGGGTGTTCGCTGACCGCATCGCCTCCGGTCTCGACGTCGACCGCGGCCGCGAGATCGAGGTGCTGCTGACCCTCGACGTCCCGGCGCGGCTGCGACTGTGTGCGCAGCTGTTGTCCGAGGCCAAGGCGCGTCACGAACTCAAGCAGCAGATCGGCGAGGAGGTTCGGCGGGAGCTGAGCAAGGACCAGCGCGAGGCGGTGCTTCGTCAGCAGCTTCGGGCGATTCAAAAGGAGCTGGGCGAGGGACGCGGAGCTTCCGCCAACGATGAACTGGAGAAGCTCGAGGCGAAGCTCAAGGAGGCGGGTCTACCGACCGAGGTCCAAGAGACGGTCGACCGCGAGTTTCGCAAGCTGCAGTCGCTCAACCCAGCCGCCCCGGACGCCAACGTCACCCGGACCTACCTCGAGTGGATCGCGGATCTCCCGTGGTCGCAGCGGGCCGACGTCAAGGAAGACATCGATGCCGTGGCCGCCAAGCTCGACGAGGACCATTTCGGACTCGACAAGGTCAAGGAGCGCATCCTCCAGCACCTCGCGGTTCTGCAGCTCACAGGCAACCCCAGGGGCAACATCATGTGCCTGGTCGGGCCGCCCGGAGTCGGCAAAACGTCGCTGGGGCAGTCGATTGCCGACGCAACCGGTCGCCCCTTCATTCGCGTCGCGCTCGGCGGCGTGCGGGATGAAGCCGAGATTCGCGGTCACCGGCGCACCTACGTCGGCGCGCTGCCCGGCCGGCTGGTCTCTGCGCTGCGCAAGGT
>CAYGTG010000551.1:0-5905 GCA_964352485.1 uncultured Nannocystaceae bacterium
CCACCCACCGCGTCGACACGGCCGACGAGGGCCCCGAAGCGCGGTGGCTGCTGCGGCTGACCACCGCGCGGTACACGGCGGGCAAGGATGGGCGCTGCGACAATGCGGCCGCGCTTGGGGGTCTTGAGCTGCCGCCGGCGCTCGCGGATGCAGCGCAGAGCGCGGTCGACCGCACGATAGCGGCGGAGTAGCGCCCACGAGGGCGGCCGCCATGAACGCCGCATCCGCGCGGTACCATGGCGATGTCGTCATGCCCCTGTCTCGCCGAACGCTCCTTCGCTACGCCAGCGCTCTGTCGGCGACGTCCGCCCTCGGATGCGGAGACGATGCTCCCCCGCTCGAGGGGTCCGGGACCGACAGCTCGACATCCTCCGCCTCAGGCGCGCCCGCGACCAGCACGGCGCTCGATGCCTCGAGCTCCAGCGGTGGCCCCGACGACGGCCTGCCTCGGTATGAGTGGGAGGGCGAGGTGGGGCCCGCATCTGTGTTCTCCCACGGCGTGGCTTCGGGCGACCCGCTGACCGACGCGGTGATTCTGTGGACCCGGATCACCGCCGAATCGAGCGACGCCATCGAAGCGTTCTTCGAAGTCGCGCTGGACCCGGAGTTCACGATGCGCGTGGCCGCAGAGGGCCTGCAGACGGAGCCGGACCGGGATCAGACGATCAAGCTCGACGTGCAGAACCTGGCCGCAGGCACCACCTACTACTACCGCTTTTATGCCCAGGGCCGCGTCTCCCCGATCGGACGAACCCGGACGGCACCCACCGATGCCACCCGGCTGCGCGTCGCGATGTGCTCGTGCTCGAACTACTCGCGCGGCTACTTCCACATCTACCGTCGCATCGCAGAGCGGACGGACCTGGACCTGGTCCTGCACCTGGGGGACTACATCTACGAAGGCGCGGCGAACCCCAATCTCATTCGCCAGGTCGAGCCGCCGCACGAGCTCGTCGAGCTGAACGACTATCGCACTCGCTACGCCCTGTACCGCACCGACCCGGACCTGCAGGAAGTTCATCGGCAGCACCCAATGGTCGTAACCTGGGACGATCACGAATCGGCCAACGACGCCTACAAGGACGGAGCTCAGAATCACCAGCCCGCCAGCGAGGGCTCCTGGGAGGATCGCAAGGCCGCCTCCGCCCAGGCCTATGCCGAGTGGATGCCGATCCGAGAGGGCGTGTTCGGCGTCATCTATCGCGCACTGCCGTATTCCAACCTCATGCACCTGATGATGCTGGACACGCGCATCATCGGCCGCGACCGCCAGCCGGACGACCTCGGCGACCCGGAGTTGCTCGACGCACCCGACCGTCAGCTTCTGGGATTGGAGCAGGAGTCGTGGGTGATGGAGCAGTTCAGCAGCACCGCGGCGCAGTGGGTGCTCGTGGGCCAACAAGTGATCATGGCCGAGGTCCGGTTGGGCGACAACCCGATCAACGCCGACCAATGGGATGGCTATCGTGCCGCGCGGGCGCGGTTCTATGAGATGGCCGAGACGGTCCCCAACCTGGTCGTGCTCACCGGAGACATCCACTCGTCGTGGGCCTTCGATCTCGCCATCGATCCGCAGGGCGAGTACGATCCAAAGACGGGCGCAGGTTCGGTCGGCGTCGAGTTCGTCACCCCCGGCGTGACCTCTGCGGGCTTTCCGACCAACGCTGCGAATGCTGCGCTCGTGTCCAATCCACACCTGCACTGGGCACAGCTCACCCAGCGCGGCTACGTGGTCCTGGATGTCGACTCGGAGCGCGTGCAGGCCTCGTGGTGGTTCATCGACAACGTCGAGAGCCCGGATGGGGACGCGGAGCGATTCGCGGCAGCATGGGCCGTCTATGAGGGGACGCGCCACCTGGTGGAAGAAGACGAACCCGCCGAGGCAGCCCCGGACGCGCCCGCGCCTGCCCCGTAGCGGTCGGAGGCTCGAATCGTCACACAATGGACCTCGTCGCGGGAGCTCTCGCTCGAGGCAGACCACACACACGACCCGTCAAACAGCTCGCGGGATGACGAAGCCCTCGGTGGGCTACGCACACGGGCTCTCGCCGATGTCATCCCCCAGCGCCTGGGCCTGCCCGAAGTCTGCGTTGCACGCTTGATGTTCGCCCAAGGCCTTGTTGGCCCTGGCCCGAAGCATGAACAACCCCGCTCGAAGCACGGGCGCCTTCGCGATCTCGAGCGCGCGATCCATCGCCGCGTGCGCGGGCTTCGCCTCCCCCTGGTCCAGCCAAACCTTCGCCTGGACCGACAGCATGTTCGCGACCAAAGGATGCTCGGCACCAAACAACGACTCGGCCGAAGTGAGCGCGTCCTGGGCAAGTCGCCCGGCCTCCTCCAAGTTGCCGTCGTGGTGCTCGATGAGCGCCATGTTGTAGGCGATGTACGGCCGCAGTCTCTCGCCGCCGGGACCAAAAGACTTCGCATTCGCACTCGCCACCTTCAAGTGCTCGCGGGCCTCACCGTATCGTCCAAGCTTTACGAGGTTGGACGCCAGCGACGTCCTGCAATTTGCGACGTTGATGTGCTCGCGGCCGAACGCGGCCTCGAGATGTGGCAGAGCGCGCTTCAGAGACTCAACCGAGGCAGCATTGTCACCCATCCCCATCTCGGCGACGGCGAGATTGTTGTACGCGAGGCCGAGCGAGCCCTCGTCGATCGGATCCGTGGCTTCTCGAATCGACACGATGCGCCGATGGTCGCCGAGTGCAGCGACCGGGTTCCCGGCCGCCGCATACGCTCCTGCCCGCGACGTCAAGAGTCCCGCGATCCGAGTGTCTTCGGGAGAGAGGAACGCCTCGGCAACCGACATCGCATCGTCGAGGGCGGGCAGTGCTTCCTCGCCACGACCGAGGTCCGCGAGCACGGCGGACCACGGTTGAACCGCCGAGATCATCCTGGGGTGCTTCGGTCCGAGACGGTCTCGAACCAGTTTCATCATCGCTTCGCCTTCTTCAAGGACCTCGCGCAACTCGTCTCCGCTGACGAGCTGTCGTCGAGTGGCAACCCGTCCAATCGTGCTGCCGATGCGTTGGGAGGTGCTGAGGTTGGGCAGCGCCAGCGCGGTGTCAAAAGCCTCGAGCGCCGCTTGATAGTCGCCTCCATAGGCCTCGAACTTTCCGCGCCCGTTCCAGTAGTGCCACGCCGCGGGGTGGGTCTCGCCTGCGCCCTCGAGCGCCGCGCCTGCGACATCTCTCCAAAAAGCACCATCGCTCCGGCTGCCCCCATCGGCGTTCCCGACGACATCGAACATGTTGGCTGCAACCCGGGCCTGCCACCCTGGATCTCCGAGACGGATGGCATCAGACCAGGACGCCCGAAGGTTGAGTTCGGCGGCTTCTCTTTGGCCAGCCATCAGCAGTGCCCCAGCCAGAACGGAACGCGCTTCGAGAAGCAATGGCTCGAACGACACAGCCAATGATGCGTCGAGGACAACCTGTGCCCGGTCGGCCGCCAAGCGATACTGCCCGGTCGTCGAGTAGGCCTCAGCCAGTGCCAAGGCCTCGCGCTGTGCCGCGACCTCTTCGGCGACCACCTCCGGCGGCTCGAGTCGAAGGTCTCGCCACCCGGGATCACGACAGCCCTCGGGCTGCGGCAGGTCGGAGACGGCTTCCTCAGCGTGCTCGAGCATCCCCACATCGTCCTCCGAGAGCGCGGTGAGCAAGGCCGCTGCCTTGGAGCGGCCAAGCTCGAGGCACCGAAGCGTCGCGTACCGAGCCTCCACCGTGGCGGCACCCGAATCACAGGTCGCTGCGTGCACCTCGGTCCAGGAATCCGCATAGGTATCGAGCATCGCCACCACGTTGCGTGCCACCCGCGGCGCCGCCGCTCGGTCCAGCCCGGCCAAAGACGCCTCGATTTCGTGGGCGCGGGCTGGGGTCCACGCCGCGTCGAAGGTGTTGCCGTCCTGCGAACACATCGTCAGAGGCTCCGACGCGCTCGCCGCCATCTGCGTGCTGACCCACGCAACGCCTGCGGTCCCAAGCACCACAACGCCGAGCATGGACGCGCGCTTGAACGCGCGGCGGGGTCTTCCGCGTCGAACCTCGGTGACGACGTCCAACAACGAACGCATGTCCGGGAACCGCTCGCTTGGGTCTACGCTCAGGCCCCGAGTCAGTGCCACCTGGAGCGGTCGCGGCAGGGCGTCCAGTGCCGAGGGGCGGAGCTTGCCCGAGCAGACGCTTGCCTGAAGCTCCATCAGCGATCGACCTTCGAACGGGCGCTCCCCCGAGAGGGCCTCGGCCAGCGCCACGCAGTAGCTAAACTGGTCCGACCGGGCATCCGCCACGCGTCCCTCGAACTGCTCGGGGGACATGTATGCGGGGGTTCCCACCAGCGCTCCGGTCCTGGTGATCACCACGTCGCCGCTCCCCGAGAGCGTGACCAAGGCCTGATGCGTGGTCGTCTCGACGCTGTCACCGGCCCGCGCCAGGCCAAAGTCCGTCACCCGAGCTCTCTCATCGTCTCCCATCAGGACGTTTGCCGGCTTGAAGTCACGGTGGACCAGCCCGGCCGCATGCGCCGCGAGCAGCCCCTGCCCGGCGTCCAAGAAGACGTCGAGAATTGCATCGCGGCTTCGCTCGGTCGCCTTGAGCCAGTCGCCGAGGGTCCCGCCCACGACCAGCTCCATCGCCATGAACACGTTGCCTTCAAACTCCCCGACATCGTGCACGACCACAACGTTGGGGTGCGCCAAGCGAGCCGTCGCCCGGGCCTCGCGAACCATGCGAGCGTTCCGCTCATCGTCGCCGGTGCGCTCGCGCAGCAGCTTCAGCGCAACCCGGCGGTCGAGCTCGGGATCGTAGGCGGCAAACACCACCCCCATCGCGCCCGTGCCGAGCAGATCCAGCATCATGTAGCGACCGACCTTCGAGCCGCGCAGCAGCTCGGGCGGGAGCAAGCCGAGGGCGGGTTCGGGCGCCTCGGTCTCATCCTGCGAGACCTCTTCGGGCTCGGGTACCGAAGACGCACGAAGCTCAAACACCCGGGCCAGCTCGATGAGCACGGCACGGCACGCGCTGCATGTATCGATGTGCGCCTCGGCCTGGCTCGCCTCGTCAGGTTCCAGGTTCAGCACCACGAAATCGACGATTTCGTTCTCTGTGAGGCACTGCGGCATGGTTTCGACCCTCCACCGGGCCTTACCACGGCGGCGGAGCCGGACGGACGCCGCCGAGGGTGCGAAACTTCATTCCAGGCCCGCGTCGAACCCGCAAGCCATGGTGACGGTGCCAGCACCACGAGTTGTTGCATCATGGCGCCCGTGTCCGGCGACTCCGACGAGACCGCGTTGGCCGAGCGGACCACCACGTCCGTCGACCCCTACGAGCAGAACTTCATGGCCGGCGAGGGCACCGTGCTCTATCGCGCCAAGGACCGGGCGCACTGGTCGCTTGCGGCGCTCGTGTTTGGCCTTGGCGGCGTCTCCGTGGCTGGCCTGTGGCCCGCCGGTCCCCTGGCGGCGATCGCCAGCTTGGCATTTCTGTCCCTGATCTGGCTGCTGTTTGCGGTGCTGCGGGTGACCGTCTCTCAGGGGGCGGTCAACATTCAGCTGGGGCTGTGGGGTCCCAAGATCCCGATCGCCTCGATTCTCAGCGTGGTGGCGACCACCTACAAGTTCACCCAGTTCGGCGGTTGGGGCGTCCGCATCAGCCCGAAGTGGGGAACCATGTACAACATGCCCGGAGACGGTGGAAACGCGCTCAAGATCCGGTGGCGTGACGGCAAGCGAGAGAAGACCACCTGGGTCGGAACGCGACAGGCAGAGGCCCTGGTGCGCGCGATTCGGGCCGCCCAAAAAGAAGCGTTGAACGCCGCACCGGAGCACGATGCGCTGGCGAGCGCCGACGACTAGTACCTCATGCCCAAAGTCCGTGCCGGGTTTCTGCGCGACCCCCTTCGG
>CAYGTG010000552.1:0-5903 GCA_964352485.1 uncultured Nannocystaceae bacterium
TTGGTACCCTCGTGCGCTACGGGGTAGGGGGAGCTGGGTGGATCAGTTAGTGCGGGCTAGTAGTCCAAGCCCAAGGGCAAGCTCTCCAAGAAGCGGGCGGCCGGTTCCGGGTACGGAGGAGGCGCCGCGCTCGAAGGTGCCAGCGTCGACTTCGCCTTCAACGCGGACCAGGCGATGGCCCAACAGGTCTCGCTGCGCACCTTGTTCGCCAGCACCGCGTACTTCGCCGGAGATCTACAAACCGACGCCGAAGGCAAGCTCAGTGTCACCATCGACATGCCGGAGAACCTCACCACCTTCCGCGTGATGGCCGTCGCGATCGACCGAGAAGAGGTCGACCGGTTCGGAAGTGGCGACGCACAAGTCCGGGTCCGCAAGCCCATCATGCTCCGGCCCTCGCTGCCCCGTTTCGCCAACTACGGCGACGCCTTCGAGGCGAGCGTAATGGTCGACAACCAGACCGGCGCCGACCAGAAGGTGCTCGTTGGAACCCGCGGGATCAACGTCACGGTGGGAAGCGAAGATCAAAAGTTCGTCGACATTCCTGCCGGCGAATCCAAAGAGGTCCGCTTCGACATGAAGACCGAAGAGGTCGGCACCATGCGGGTGCAGTTCGCCGCCATGAGCAGCGCGGGGCGAGACGCGACCCAGCTCGAGGTGCCGGTGAACTACCCGGCCACCGCCGAAGCCTTTGCGGACTATGGGATGACCGAGGACTCGGTGATGCGCGCGCTCGAGATGCCCCAGAAGGTGCTGTCCGCATTCGGGGGTCTGGAGCTGAGCTTCAGCTCCACCGCCCTCAGCGGGCTCGAAGACTCGGTCCAGTACCTGGTCGAGTACCGCTATGAGTGCGCGGAACAGACCTCGAGCCGGGTCCTCCCGATCTTTGTGCTCGGCGACATTCTCGATCAGTTCCCGATCGCGAGTGTACGAGACCGGGCCTCGCGGACGGCGATCGCGACCCGCGGGGTCGAGAAACTCTTCACCAAGCAGAACCCCGATGGGGGCTTCGGCTACTGGTATCGAGGCGAGAGCTGGCCCTACGTTTCCACGTGGGCCACCTTCGCCCTGCTCGAAGGAAAGAAGTCCGGGTTCGAAGTCGACGAGGGCAAGCTCAACGCTGCGCTCAACTACGTCGAGAACTTCGTCCGCTACGGCCACCGCTCTCGCTGGGGCGTCTACTACGATTGGACGACGCGCTCGTTCGCGATCTGGTTGCTCAGCCGCGAGAGTCGCGGTGAGGAGCTCTTCGGCACGGTCTGGGCGCATCGCGATGAGCTGCCCCTGTACGCCCGCGCGTACCTGATGAGCGCCGCGCACAACTACGGCAAGACGGCCGAGCGCGACGAGGTCCTCGCGCAGCTGCGAGAGGCGGTCATCGAGAGCCCCAAGACCATCCACTTCGAGGAGGGGCGATCGGAGGCGGATGCCGCGGACGGTTTGCGGGTCCTGATGCACTCCAACGTGCAAACCGACGCCATCGTCCTGATGGCGATGCTCGACGCCGCACCCAAGGATCCGATGCTGCCCAAGGTCATGGCAGGGATCATGGCGTCTCGCGACCCGATGAAGGGTGGGCGCTGGGGAAGCACCCACACCAACGCCTGGGCGCTCGTCGCCGCAAGTCGCTACTACGAGGTTGTCGAGGCTGATGAGCCCAACTTCGAAGCCCAAGCCTGGCTCGGCGACGCCTTCGCCGGCAGCTTCACCTTTGAGGGGCGAAGCATGACGAAGCAACAGCAGACCATCCCGATGAAGGCGCTGCAGGAGTCCGGCGCCGACAGCCTGACCTTGGCCAAGAATGGCCCCGGCAAGCTCTACTACCGACTGGGCCTGCGCTACGCACCCCAAGACCTCAAGCTCGACGCCCGCAGCCAGGGATTCGTGGTCTCGCGCCACTACGCGGCCATGCCCGAGACCGGAGAGGCCGAACCCGACCCCGACGCCGTGCGTCGCCTCGAGGACGGAAGCTGGATCATCAAGGCGGGAACCAACGTCAAGATCAGCCTCAACGTCGTGGTCCGGGACCGAGCCAACTACATCGTGGTCGACGACGCACTGCCTGCGGGCTTCGAAGGACTCAACCCGCGCTTCGTCACCAGCGGCGCCGGGGCGGTCACGGGCACCGTCACCACCGGCGGCGGACCCTCGGTGGGCCGCCACCGCTGGTGGTACCCGTGGTGGACGTTCGACCACAGCGATCTCCGCGACGACCGCATGCTGCTGTTCGCGGACATGCTCCCAGCGGGGGTCTACACCTACGCGTACACCGCGCGGGCTACGACGATCGGCGATTTTCTGCTGCCCCCGGTCAAGGCCGAGGCCATGTACGAGCCAGAGCGGTTCGGCCACAGCAGCAGCAGCCGGGTCAAAGTCGTCGAGTAGAAAAAAGTCGGGAGCGGAACCTGGCCCCACGCAACGACCTGCACAGAGACCCGCGATGACCATCAAGACCCTCCGTTCCCGACTCTGCGCCATTCTCGCCGCGACGCTCGCCGTGACGTCCTGGGCCGGCTGCGACGCTGACCCACCCGAGGGCGAAATCGGCGCCGAGACCGACGGAGATGGCGACGGCGACGAGACCGACGGTGGTCTCGTGCCCGAGGACGATGACGTCGGATCGGACGCCTCGAGCGGTGGCGGCGATGCAGACAGCGACGGCCCGGACGCGCCCGTCGACCCCACCGACACGGCACCGTTCGACGATGACCCCGAGGCTGCGCTCGGTGCCCTCTCGGGAATGGGCTACGTCTGCTACGACTCCGAAGACATCTCGCTCAATCTCTTCTTCAACCCCGATGGCGTGACGGCACGATTCGAGGACGAAACCACGAGCGAGGGGACCTACGACACGGCGGGCGGATCGCTCACCCTCTCCTTTCCCGAGCTGGGCTTCGCCGAGGGTGCTATCGACGCCGCGGTCGCGCTCGACGCCCTGGTCTACTTCGAGACCCCAAGCCTTCGGTGCGGCGCGTACTTCCTGGACCACAACGCCCCCGAGGGGACGGACGTCGTCGACTGCCCGACCATCAAGTACATCCCCGAGACCTCTTGGGAGAACAACCAGTTTCACTTTGGAGACGGTGGAGCTGTGCGGCGCCGGCGTTGGACCGAGCTTCCGGCGGTCCCCGACACCTTGTACTCCGTCCGGCTGGGCGTCTACCGCGTCGTGGGCGACCGGATGTTCATCGTGCTCCCCTTCGAGGACGAGGGCGAGCAGTGGCTCACCGGCACCATCACCGACGAGGGCTTGTACATCGACCAACTCGAGCCCGAGCAGGGTGCCTGCGAGTAGCGTCCGGTAGCTTGACCACGCCTTCTGTGGAAGAGTCGCGGGGTGCGATTCGCCTCCAAGTTGGCATGCGTTGGCCTCGGGGGGGCGAGCTTGATCGGCGCTGCGATCCTGAGCCAGTCCGAAGCCGCTGTGCCGGAGCCTGCGCCACCGGAAGCGGCGCAGCCCGAAGCGCCGGCCCTAGCGCCACCGCGCGCCGACGTTCGCTGGATTGCCGCGGCGGGCGGACAGGTTCCCGAGCTCAATCAAGTGTCTCTCGAGCAAGATCTCGCCCTTGCAGCCGAGACCTTCGGCGAGGGCGGCATGGTGCTGTTCGCCGCCGGGGCCGGGGCTCCGGTCGTCCAGGTCCTCGCACAGACCCCGCCGCCCGCCGATGATCCAGCGTCCCTGCTGGGAGACCTGTTCACCCCTCGCGGCGGCCGCGACTCGATCTATCGGGCGCCGCAGCTGGAGGTCGATGGGCCTGCCACGGCGCAAAGCGTCTCCGAGGCGCTGGAGGTGGCGACGCGCGAACCCGGTGCCCCCCTGCTGCTGTACTTGGGCGGTCATGGCCACCAGGGTCCAACGGACGCCGAGAACGCCGTGGGCCTGTGGGGCCACAGCGAGCTGACGGCGATCGATCTTGCCGCGCTGCTGCGGGACACCCCCCGCCCGGTCCAGATCATCGCGACGACCTGCTTCTCCGGGGGTCTGGCCGAGCTCGCGTTCTCGGACGCCGACGCCCGCAGCGGTGCCTTCCCCGGGGAAGTGTGCGGGCTCTTCGCTGCACCCCACGACCTCGAGGCATCGGGCTGCGACCCGAACCCAGACCGAGCCGCGCAAGAGGGCTTCGGACTGCACTTCTTGCACGCGCTCGCAGGCCGGGCCCGAGATGGCACCGAGCTGGCGCGCACAGACATCGACTTCGACGGCGATGGAACGATCGCCCCGCGCGAAGCCCACGCCTACGTCCGCATTCACAGCAAGGCCTTCGACGTCCCGACGAGCGTGTCGGAACGTTGGCTCGAAGCGGTCGCTCCCGCTCCCGGGGCCCCTCGAACGCTCGTCGTGTTCCCCGAGGAGAACGCCGTGATCACGGCGCTGGGTCGGAAGACGGGTCTGCTCGACGGGCTCGAAGGCGCGCGAGGCCACCTGCGGAGCGTCGAGGCCGAGATCGAAACGAAGAGCGCGGCCCTCGCCCGGGCGCAGGAGGTCGAGGACCGAGCCTATCGGCGCGCCGCCGGCGAAATTCTTGCGCGCTGGCCGGTGCTCGATGACCCCTGGCACCCACAGTTCGGCACCATGCTCGCCGGCAACATCGACGCGATCCGCGAGCATTTCGCTTCGGCCGACAGCTACGCCGCATATGGTGCCGCTCGCGACGAAGTGGACCGGATCTCGAGCGACATCTTCGACCTTCGCGCAAACGCTGCGCCCTATGAACGACTGGCGCGGGCCCTCGAATACCGCCGCCGAGCGGCACGTCTGGCCGCCCAGGGCGGACCTGCCTGGGATCGCTTCGAGCTGCTCCGCAGCTGTGAACTCCGAGCACCACCGGGTTGACTGCAATTCTTTCGCGAGCACGGCTCCACTCACGAAATAGCTTTTGTGAGGAGGACGACAGATGCCCGAACGTAACGCGCGGGAAGCACTGCGCAGCCGCAATCAAGACCGCCCCCTGGATGCCTATTTCGACGACATGGCGTCGACGCAGCGGCTTTCCGCAGAGGAAGAGCACGACCTGGCCCGCCAGCTTTTCGAAGCCAAGGCAGACATGTGGACCTGTCTCCTGCAGGCACCACAAGCCGTGCTGCGTCAGGAAGTCAAAGCGGTCCTCGGCGACAAGGCTCCGGCACTCCGCCGAAGCGACGAAGCGTGGCCGCAAGCGGTGTGCGATGGGCTCGTCCTTGCGGACCGTGATGGGGAGGTCGCTCGACGCATCACAGCGTGGGTCCACGCGCACCCGGAGTGCGGAGTCAGCGGGATGGAGCTGCAGACCAACATCAACCGCGTGCGGAGGCTGCGAGACCAGTTCGTCGCCGCCAACCTCGGCCTGGTCGTCAGCATTGCTCGACGATATGAGCGGCGCCTGTTCTCGTTCTCTGACCTCATCCAGGAGGGCAACACCGGGTTGCTCAAGGCGGTGGATCGGTTCGACCCGGACCGCGGTTTCCGCTTCTCCACCTACGCCGTGTGGTGGATTCGCCACGCCATCGGGCGTGCGCTCTCGGACCGGGGCCGGGAGATTCGCCTCCCGGTGCATGTCGCAGAGCGCCAGCAAACCCTCGTCCGGGCTCGCGTTGCGTTCGAGTCGAAGCAGGGCCGGCCCGCGACGCCCGAGGAGCTCGCACACAGCACGGGCTTCACCGTCGAGCGTGTGCGCCGCTTGCTCGCCGTCGAGTATACCCGCGCCACCGCGCACGACCCGAACACGAGGACGAGCCAACCCGTCCTGGTCGAGGAGCTACCCGTCCCCAGGCCCCAGTATGAGGAGGCGCTCGACGCAACCGCGTGGGCGGAAGGCCTTCGCGAAGCCGTCGGGTCTCTGCCGGTGATGCAGCAGCAGATCATCCGGCAGCGCTTCGGCCTGGATGGTGGCGCCCCGATGACTCTCCGCGAAGTCGGCAAGCTT
>CAYGTG010000553.1:0-5901 GCA_964352485.1 uncultured Nannocystaceae bacterium
GACAAGCACAGCGCAACCGCCCAGCCCAACGGGCCGAGCGTGCGGGCATGGAGCAGCTCTCGGAGCAAGGCGAGCACGGGGCAACCGGTTGTACCAACGGCAGGCGCCTCAGCGGAGGCTTGGAAGGTCGAAGCCGAAGCGTAGCTCGAGCGATCGCTGCTCCAGCGGGTCGAAGATCACGCGCTCGTTGAGGTACGAGCGCTGACGGCGGCTGTACTCGATGGTCACCGGGTCGAGGATCTCGAGCTTGACGGAGGACTCGCGGCTCTGTCGAAGCAGAAACCCGGGGTATCCGCGGGTGTAGTCCCACCCAAACGTCGCCCGGCCATAGTCAAAATCGAGCCACTCGGAGGGGGTCGCGATCTCCAACTCGGGTCCGATCTGACCCAGTCGAAGACGAATGTCGGGCACGTAGCGATCGATTCGTGGCGCAGCCTCGCCGGCGCGCTCGCCGACATCGAACTCGGTCAGGTGCCCCACGACCTGAAGCGGTTTTCGGACGCCCGCCAAACCTCCGGCGCCAAACTGCTGCACGTCGGTTTGGCTGAGCTGCACGTCTCCTGCACCCAAGACGAGGTACTCCGTACAGCCTCGCACGGTGTCGAGTTCCGTGCTGCCGCCACCGTCGGTGATGCAGCTCCAGCGGATCGCCGAGAGGGTTCCGCCGAGCGACAACATGACGCTGCGAGGCTGATCCTCGATGTAGATCGGCTCGTTGCGCAGTGCCAGGACATCCACCTCAGCGTCTTCGAGCTCCCGCAGGAGCGTGACCCGGCCTCGCTGAATTTCGTAGGTTCCGGTCAGGAACGGGATGTCCACGGTGCCGCCGGGCTCGAAATCGAGGCGCCCGGTGAACTCCGGGGCTTCGTAGGTCCCCGTGACCTGCACGACAGCGTCGGCTTGCAGACCGGAGGCGACGTTGTTCTCGATGCGGAAGGGACGGTCGGTCTCGACGCGGACGTCGAACGTCATGCCCTGCAGAAGCTCGGGTGGCGGTTCCTGGATCTCCGGGGAGTTTTCCGTGAAGGCGAGGATCTCGACCCCTTGGACGGCGTCTTTGACGTACCGCGCACGGTCGACCTCCGCGCTGCCCGTGACGATGAGCGGCGTTCCGCCCTCGAGGATCAGATCGTCGGTTTGCACCTCGACCTCGAACACCGGACGCCCGGAGGTGTCGTAGGAGCGGTAGGGGACCGCGTCGAGTCGGACCTGAAGGTCGACGCCTGCGGAGCGCTCGAATGCCGGATCAAGGTAGGCACGGCCCCATGCCCATCCACGGCCTCGCGACCCCGTCGACACCCGAATCGCCCCGCCCGGTTGAGTTTCGCTCCCTGGCGCGTTCCCGATCCCGCCGATGTTGATGCGGTACCAACCGCGGTCGCCGAAGGCACAGTCGTCCGCGCAGCGGTGCACGCTGATACGCCCGCGGTCGAAGCGAGCCGACGTCACGCCCTGGGAGAACTCCATCGAGAGTGCGGTCCTGTCAAACGCGAGGTCGGCCTCGAGGATATCGGGCATCGGGTCCCCATCCACTGTGCCCATGACCCGCAGTCGGCTGAGGTCCACGCCTCCAGGCCCACCGACGATGGGCGGACCCACGATCTCCGAGACCAGGGACGCGCTGATCCGGCCGGCCGCACCCACGGCATAGGTCCCCGCACACGGTCCATCCAGGGCGTAACCGGTGTTGTCTCCGGAGATGGAGCCGAACTCGATCTCGCCGCCGAGGACCGAGGCTGCTCCGTCGGCGACGAGCCAGCCGTCGCGGACCTCGAGTCGGAGATCCGGGAAAGAAATCTCGGCGGAGAGTGCGTCCAGGGCCACCCGCAACGGGGTGCCCGGGCCGCTGGGAGAGGGCGCCAGCGATGCGCGCCCCTCGATGTGCGGCTTGTTGATGGATCCGGTCACGGCCACCTCCAGCTGCAAACGTCCCTGCAGTTCTCCGACGCCGTACGGTTTGGCGAGGGCTGCGAGCGGAGCGAGGTCCACCGTGCCCCTGATCTCGGCCCGTGTCTCGCCGCCGCCCGGAGCGGCTGCAAGAGCGGCACCGGTGAGACGAGGTGGCTCGCAGGCAGGCTCGCCATCTTCGGACGATGCTGGTTTCGGGTCCGAGAGGTCAAAAGCGCCGGAGAGCCGCAGGGAGGCGCCCTTGGATCCGCCCGTTCGGACCCGCCAGCTGTCCTCAATACGAATGACGGGCCATTCGATCGCAGCAGCCAGGGTTCCGTCGGTGCACAGGGTCGATGGACTCGCGCACGGGTCGGAACCGGCGGGCAGGGGATCGGTTGCGCTGCGCATCCACGCGGACTGGACGGCGAACGCGATCGAAACCGCGAGGTCTTGATCGGGCCCAGCAGTGACGCCGATGCAGTCACTGAGCATCGTGGTGTCGCGGGCGCAGCTGAGCAAGTGCGCGGAGACCTCCTCGAGCTCGCCTTCGATGGGCGGGCTGCGGCTCGGGTCCACCGGGTCGCGCAGCAGGGTGGCCAGTGTGACGCGATCGAACTCCACGTCGACCTGCGCCTCGATCGGCACCGACGCGCCGGGCTTCGCAGTCCCGATCGCAACGACCGAATCGACCGTCCAAAGGAACGACCCCAGGTCGTCCTCGTGCTGCAGCTCGCCCTGAATGCGGACCTCCCGGTGCCCGGAGAGCGGGCCTGTGGAGGGGTAGTCCTCACTGTGAATCTCGAGGGTGCCCGCGCCCAGTGCGATGCCTGCCGTCGACAGACCCGCGAACGCCATCTGGCCCTCCACACGAGGTTGCGAGAGCGTCCCGCCAACCTCAAGCTGGGTACTCGCCAGTTGCCCGTACACGCCCAGGTCGGCCTCGAGCAGCCGAGCCACGGTGGCCATTGGGACATTGCGCGCGTCGACGTCGAGGTCCAGCGCAGGGTCGCTCTCGAGCGAGAGCGTACCGTCGATGACGATCTCTCCGACGGGAACCGTGACGTCGGCCGCAAAGTAAGGGCTGACCGGTCGGTGGATCGGGAGCGTCAGTCGCTTGATCGCGACCTCTTCGGTGTCCAAGTCGAAGGCGACGGTCGCGTTGCGATAGGTCGTTCCTCCAAACGAGACCGCATCGGCGGTGGCCTCACCGCTGACACGCAGCTGATCGAGGCGCGCGGACCCGCCTTGGCCATCTCCAACCTCGAACTCGACTGCTGCGCGGCCGGTGAGCACGCCATTGGACAACTCGGCGAGGTCGACGCCCCGCACCGAACCGCTGGCTTTGATCCGAGGATTGCTGGAGACGGACCCCCCTTCAAAGACCCCGATCTCGGCTGAGACGCGCCCTTGGCCGCCGAAGAGCTTGGCGTCACTGGTGTCGACCTTGAGCTTGAGCTTGCCCTCGTCCATCGTGAACGAGGCTTCGGTGGTCGTGCCGGGGCTGAGGAGGCCCAATACGGTCAGCCGGCCGCCGCTGGCGGATGGAGACCGGGTCGGGCCTCGAGCCACGGTCCTGGCGCGGAGGCGATTGAAGTAGGGGGGGATGCTGAACGCGCGGCTGAACGCGTTGCCGTCGTCGATGCGGAGGTCGAACGCCAGGGCGTCGAGTCGCGGGAGCTCGATGTCGAGGTTTCCGTCGGCCAGGAGCACGGTGCCGGGCCCCCGAACCGTGATCGGGTCGAGGGTGAGGACGTTGTCTCCACCCAGATTCAGGGTCCCGTCCAGCGAGAGGTCTCGGGGAAGCCCGTCTTGGGCGGGTCCGCGGTCGCGCCGAACCCGCACGTCGTCCATGCGCAC
This sequence comes from uncultured Nannocystaceae bacterium, assembly GCA_964352485.1. Lineage (GTDB taxonomy): Bacteria > Myxococcota_A > Polyangia > Nannocystales > Nannocystaceae > CAJXVA01. The sequence continues at coordinate 3,748 of CAYGTG010000553.1, forward strand.
GATGATTCGGTCCATGATCGTCGGGGCCTCCGCCAGGTGTGCCGCTGCCGGGTCCGGCCCAAAGACCAACTGTTCGATGTCGAGCACGCCGGTCGCCACGCCCGCGAGGGTGGGCGCGAGGTCGGGGTCGCTGGGAACGAGCTGCGCTGGGTTGAGGCCGGTGATGCGCAGAGGTATCGAGATCAAGTAGCCCTCATCATCAAAGAACGGCATGACGATGTGGGGCTCCGCAGAGGCGGGATCGGGAAACGTTGTGTCGGTCGGATCGCGCTCGGCGAGTTCGAACGCGCCGTCGAGGGCGACGCCATTGAGTTCTTCGAAGACCACGATGCTGCGGCTCTCCCCGGGGTCGAACCGGTCGCTCCACATCCCGGGGATGTCCTCGGTGGCCATGCTGAGGTCGACCGTGACGTCGTCCGCAATCCAGGCTGCCTCCTCCATGAGGTCCAAGCTGAGACGGCTCGCCGAAAGGGAGTAGACCGGATCCGAGAGCGGTCCGCTGACGGTCGCGGTCACCGGTGCATCGTTGCCGGCCACCGTGGCTGGGGGCAGGTCGAGGCCCTCCACGACGTGTTCGATGATCCGATCGCCGTCTTGGGTGTCCGCCAGGAGCTTGACGCGAGGCGAGGGTTCGGGGCCTTCGCTCCGGATGCGAGCGAAGGCGTCACGGAGGCTCCCGCGGATCGACATCTGTGACCCCGCCGCCCTCGCATCGAGCTCATAGCGGACGTCGCCGAATGGCACCATGTCGCTCCCGGACTCGACCCGGTGAATCTCAACGTCGGTCAGCGGAAACTCGATGCCAATGATGTCGAGCACGCCACGCGGCCCGCGTCCGGAGAGCGAGAACGAGAAGGGCAGCTCCAGCGGTCCCTCGAGCACCGGATCGGGCGCCTCGAACAGGAGATCGAAGTGAGCTTCATCGAGCTTGGCCCCGGCACGCCATTGTCCGACCTCCATGGAGTCAACGTCGACCGTGAGCTCGGAGAGGTCGGCGGAATCGACGGCGAACGACAGCGGCCGGCGGCCCTTGGGAGCCTCTTCGAGGGTTCGAAACGCATCGATGAGGCTCAGGTAGGTGACGTCGCTGCCGTCGGCGAGGGTGTCGGGCGCTTCGCGGATGTCGAACCAGATCGGCCCAACGCTCTTCACCTCGGCAAAGTGCAACACCCACGGGATGTCGAGGAATGCAGGGAGGCCCAGCCGCGTCCACGGAATGATGTCCCCGAGGACCAGTCGTGCCTCGAGCCGCTCGGCATGGGCGCTTCGATGCTTCCGGCCGTGGTCGGTTCGCTTGTACGGGCTCCATACCGTGACGTCCTCGACATCGACCGGAGAGGGGGTGCCGGTGATCAGGTCGACGATCAGCCGAGGGCGCCAGTGGATGCTCTTCATCTCGAGGTCGCCCTCGAGGAGACCGCTGACGCGGCTGGAGACGAACGATCCGAGCACTGCGTCGTTGAAGAAGACAAACGCGCCGAAGTACATGACCACGAGCAGCGCGAACAGCCCGACCAAGAACTGAAGCGGGAGCTTCACCAGCAGCAGCGTCGCGATCGGGTGGCGCCGGACGGTGGGGGGAGCCGAGGCCAGCATGTGCAGGTGCTGCACGTGAAGGCCTCGAATGCTGTCCGGATCCGCGAGGGCCTCGTTGAGCATCGCATCCCGAAACTGCTCGAGACCCCGCGTCGCCGTCCCGGCGTCGACCGCTCCCGCGTCGTACGAGAGCGTCATGCCCATCTTGGCGGAGTCACCGCCGACGTAGGCCTGGACCAGCGAGCGGGCGTCGGGGTCGACCTTGCTCAGCGCGCGCTGAACGACCGCAGGCGGGGGCGGCAACCGGCGCAGGCGGGGCAGCGGATACCCATAGGCCAGCCGGCGACTGCGCGACTGCACGTCGTCACGCACGTGTCGTCGGACAAGGGCTCGAAATGCACGCTTCGTTCGCCACGGTCCACCGCGCACCCGCCCCACGGTGCGGCGGCGATCAAATTCTTGATACGCCGTGAGCAGCAGCGCCAGCGATGGGCCCTGCGGATAGAGGTAGCGCAGGCGCGTCGAAGTGCACATGCGCTCCACGACCTCGCGACCCTCCGCCAAGATGTCGGCCTCGCGTTGCCACCGCTCGACGTCCGGATTGGGCTGGGTGGGCAC
>CAYGTG010000554.1:0-5853 GCA_964352485.1 uncultured Nannocystaceae bacterium
CGTAGACGAGGACTCATGGGGCAGCGGGCGATGCCGAGAAGAGCAGGAGTTGTCCGACCGGAGCGGCATGAGGCGGCGGCCGAGCACCGCGGAGCTCGGCGGCGATGTCCTGGGGTGTGGTGACGGCCCGAGTGACGCGCATGGGTCCGCTGCAGCGCGAGCAGAGCGAGATGTCGACGCGGAAGACGCGGGCGAGGAGCTTCATCCACGGCAGCCGGGAAGGGGCAGCATCACGGAGCTGAGCGTGGAGCAAGGTTGTGATGGCGGGCAGCTGCGTTTGGTGGGCTTCACGAGGTCGTCTGTGAGGTCGACGGCGACTTCGCCTGGTCGGTGCTGCTCTCGATTCAGACCATCCAAAAATAGTCTCGCCCCAGCGCAATCCCCCTGGTGGCCTCGGCCACTACCCCAGGCGAATCATGAAAAAGTTCGCCGCCGTATTCGCCGCTTCCCTGCTCCTTCCCGCCTGCGCCGCGAAATCGGCCGACAAGGCCCCGACCGCGTCGACCCCCGTCGCCGCCGGATCACAAGCCCGGGCCGGCACGTACGCCCTCTCGAGCGAGGACTTCACCGCATCCCCGGACGGGTGCCGGACCGGAGGCGAGCACCGCGAGGCGTGGTCGATCGAGATGAACGAGCCCGCCGACGCGTCCTGGACCGCCACCGAGAGCTATGGCGAGCATTCCAACCCTTACGTCTGCGAGCAGGATGGCGAGGGCTTCTCATGCACCTCCGAGGCTGGCTTCGACTACACGACGACGGGCAAAGACGCGGACGTGAAGCTCGACATTCGCTATGACGGCACCTGGGGCGTCGCAGGCAGGATGAACGGGTCCTATGAACTCGCCTTCACCTGCGAGGGGACCGAATGCGCCGACGTTGCCGGGGCGTGGAGCGTGAACTCGTTCCCGTGTTCCAACAACGGAACCTTCGAGGGAACACGCGGGTAGGCTCCAACAGCGGCAGTAGGACACACCTTCGAAAGACACCCGTAAGCGCGCCGCGAGCGATCGCCGGGACTGGCGCAGCGGGGCCCCGTCCAAAAATAATCTCGCACCCGCGCAATCCCTGGGCGGGTCCCGGCCACTACCCCAGGCGTATCATGAAGAAGTTTGCCGCTGTATTCACCGTTTCCCTGCTGCTCCCCGCCTGCGCCGCGCGATCGGCCGATGAGGACACGATCGCATCGACCGGTGAGACCACCGACAACGCAGACGCTCCCGAGCACACGGACCCTCCTGCCGACGACGACACGGAACCGCCAAACGACGACACGGCCCCTCCCGCCGAGGACGTCCCACTGCCCGAGACTGAGGACCGTGCAGGGACCTACGTCCTTTCCTCTTCGGACTTCACCGCGAACCCAGAAGGATGCCGTGTGCTAGACGGCACCTCCGAAGAGTGGTCGATCGACATGCACGACCCCAGCGGCGCCACTTGGTCGGCCACGGAACACTACGGCGAGAGGACCAATCCCTACACCTGCGAGCAAGACGGCGACGGCTTCTTGTGCACCTCAGAATCCGCCTTCGACTACAACCCTACCGGGGTCGACGCGGATGTCGAACTCAACATCGAGTACGACGGCAACTGGGGAAAGCCCGGGTCGTTCGAAGGATCCTTCGAACTGGTGTTTACCTGCGAGGGCTCCCAGTGCGCGGATGTAGCCTCGCAGTGGGCCGTGAGCGAGTTCCCCTGCTCCAACAACGGCACCTTTGAAGGTAGCCGGTAGACTCCTGCTCGCGGTGACCACGGACCTCGAACTGCTGCAGGCGTGGCGCGATGGGAGTACCACCGCGGGCGAAGCCTTGTTCGAACGCCACTTCGACGCCGTCATGCGGTTCTTTCGCAACAAGATCGACGAGGGGTCCGAGGATTTCGTACAGCGTACGTTCCTCTCCTGCGTCGAGGGCAAGGAGCGCTTCGAGGGCCGGTCATCGTTTCGCACCTACCTGTTTGCCGTCGCCCACAACCTGCTTCGGAACCACTTTCGGCAGAAGCACCGCGGCATCAAGATCGACTTCACGGAGCAATCGGTCTGGGATGTCGCCCCCGCGCCCAGCACCGTGATGGCGCGTGACCGGACCGGGCGGCTGCTGCTCGAGGCGATGCGACGCATTCCGATCGAGAGCCAGGTCGCGCTGGAGCTTCACTACTGGGAAGGACTGACGGCGGCCGAGATCGGGGTCGTGATCGAGGTGCCCACGGGAACCGCGAAGACCAGGATCCGACGGGCACGGCAACTGCTGGGGCAGGCCATCGAAACCTTGGCTGCGGGCGAGAAGCTCGACACCAGCGGCCTCGACCTCGATGAGTGGGCACGCTCGGTTCGGGAGGTCTTGCTCCGATGAACGATGAAACACTCGAACCCGCGGAGACCTCGGCCGGCCCTCCCGTCGACCCGTCCTCCGACCCGGCCGCGCAGCGGGGCATCGAGTATGTCCGCGTAAAGTCGATGGTTCGCGGGACGCTGTTCGGCCGAGGCGCCACTCCCTTACGCGTCGGTCGGTTCAGCGTACTCGAGCGGATCGGCCAGGGAGGGATGAGCATCGTGTACGCGGCGTATGACGACGAGCTCGACCGCAAAGTTGCGCTCAAGCTACTGCACCCCGAAGGTGCGTCCAAGCACCAGGCCCCCGAGCGACTGCGACGCGAAGCCCAGGCCATCGCTCGCCTGTCCCACCCGAACGTGATCCCGGTGTACGAGGTCGGGGAGCACGAGGGCCAGGTCTTCCTCGCGATGGAGTTCGTCCGCGGCGTCACGCTTCGAAGCTGGCTCGGTGGCCGTCCCCGCGCCTGGTCCGAAGTCTCGGAGGTGCTACTGCAAGCCGCCCGAGGGCTGGCCGCCGCGCACCGGGCGGGCATCGTCCACCGCGACTTCAAGCCCGACAACGTGATGGTCGACGACGACGGGCGCGTGCGCGTGCTCGACTTCGGCGTGGCGGCCGTTGGACTCGACGAGGCCGCCGACACCATGCTCGACATCAGGCCGCGGGACGCCAAGCTCACGCACGATGGCTCGCTGATCGGAACCCCGATCTACATGGCGCCCGAGTGCCTCGCTCGCGAGCCCGCGTCTCCCTCCTCCGACCTGTATTCGTTCTGCGCCGTGTGCTTCGAGGCGCTGGCGGGTCGCAGGCATCGCTCCGGCGACACCATCGCCAAGCTCGAAGCCTCGGGCGCAAACGCGCCGTCGTTCTCATCCGATGTCGCCGCCCCCACGCGCGTGCGCGCGGCGATCCTGCGGGGACTTGCGGCGGATCCCGCCGATCGACACGCGGACATGGACACGTTGATCACCGCGCTGCAGCCTCGGCATCGGCGTCGATGGCTGGTCCCGATGGCCGGCATCGTCGTTGCCACCGGCATCGCTGCGTGGGGGATCGCAGCCGATTCGGACTCCTGCCAAACCGGCGCGAACGCGATGCAGGACATCTGGAGCTCCGCAGTGAAATCGCGGGTGCACGACACGCTCGTCGCGACAACGCCGTCGGTCTCCCTGCGCGAGTGGGACGCAGCAACCGGTGCCCTCGACGACTACGCGGACCGGTGGGGAGCCGCGCATGCCAGCCACTGCAATACCGATGGGCCAGACGGCGAGGCCGCGCTGGAACAGGCGCTTTGTTTCGAATGGCTGCTGGGCGACTTCGAGGCGGTCGTCACGACGCTCGGCCAAGGGCCGTCGCTCTCCCAAGTCCCCACGAGCGTGGGCGGACTCGACGACCCCATCGCCTGCACGGATGCTCGGGGGTTGGCCGACATCGTCGAGCTTCGCCGCCGCAAGGAAACCCCCGCGCCCGATGGGTTGGACGCTGGACTGCTCTCCGACTTCGAAGAAGGACCTCTGACTCGCTTCGGCGTCGGCTGGGCGCCCTCGACCGACCTCTTGGCGGGAGGCCAATCCCTCGGCGAGATGCACGTGGTGCAGGGCGGCAAGGACAGTGCCCACGCGCTTCGTCTGCATGGAGAAGTCCGAGGTTCGCAGGCCCCGCTGTGGAGCGGCGCGATGGTGTTCCTGGCTGAGAAGCACTTCGCCCCGGCAAACCTGCAGCGCGTCGACACGCTCTCCTTGTGGGCCCGCGGAACCCCCGGGCAATACGCCGTGATGGTCTTCACCCAGCGCGAGGGGTTCGCGCCCGGAGTGCAGGCGTTCGAGCTGGATGAGACGTGGCAGCACATCGAGTTGCAGCTCGATGCCTTGGCCCCCGAGCGCTACGACGTCACCGGCGTGTTCATCGGACGCGTGGAGCCCGGAGTGTTCGACATGCGGCTGGATGACGTTCGCTTCGATTGAGCCACGAAACAGCGAACGTTTAGGCGAAATGAAGTGAGAAAAGGCGGGGAAGGAGGAGTAGGGCGGACGAGGAGGTCGAGGCTCTGCTCGACGCACCGGCGACGCCAGACTCGCTCGAGCAGCTGCACCGTCTCGTGACCCACCCGGGACACCGCTCGCATCAGCGCATCCTCCGAGAACTCCAGCGCCTGCGGGATCCGAGTTCGGTCCCCGTACTCCGCGCGGCGCTGACCGATGGCTTCGACCGCTACGCGTACACCTGCTCGGAAGACGGCGTCATCGCGAAATGGTTCAGCTGGGCCTTGGCGGAGATCGGAAGCGCCGAGGCCATCGCGGTCCTCGACGACTTCGCGCGCTCCGAGAACCCCGAGATCCGCGAAGAAATGAAGTACCGACTCGCGAAGCTCTCCAAGCGGGCCCGATAGGACCGAAGCCTGCGTTTTGCCCCACCACCGAATATCAAACAAAACTAACAAAACGCTCTTTCATATGCTAACGTGCGGCATGCTCAGGCGTCAGAGACCGAGCACAGCCAGCACATCGCTGCTCCTGGGATTGGTCCTGTCTGGCTGTTTCACCATCACGGAGCTCGACGTCGCCGCGGAGGGCTCGACGTCCTCCGCGGGCGACTCGACGACCGGGCCGCAGGTGCTGCCGACCGGCATGACCACGGTGGAATCGAACACCTCCAGCAGCAGCTCGGGGTTCGGCACCGAGACCGGCTCGAGCGCGGAGGACTCGGGGTGCCTCGGTGGGTTCATCCCCAGCGACTGCGGTCCCGACGTGCCGCATATCGCGGAGTGCAATCTCTGGGACGACGACTGCCCGCGCGGCGAGAAGTGCACGATCTGGGCGAACGACGGGGGCGCCCAGTGGAATGACAGTCGATGTGTGCCGCTCGCACCGGACCCGGCCGGACCCGGGGAGCCCTGCACGTCGCAGGGCCCCGGCCTCTCGGGCTTCGATGATTGCGACGCCGGCTCCGTCTGCCGCGTCTGGGAGTCCGGCACGCTGCAAGGCACGTGCATGCCGATGTGCGTCGGGAGCCCCGAGGCGCCGGAGTGCGAAGACCCGGGCCGGGTGTGCTCGATCGGTGGGAACTCGATTCCCGCGTTCTGCATCGAGCGATGCCATCCGCTCGATCTCGCATCGTGCCCCCGCGGCTCGGCCTGCTACCCCTCCAGTGGCGGCACGACCTGTGCCCCAGACGCATCCGGCCCCGACCTAGGCGCGCTGTTCGACCCGTGTGAATTCACCAACGCCTGCGACCCGGGGCTCGCGTGTCTCCAGGCCGGGCTCGTCGGCGCCTGCTCCGAGGGGGCGGGCCACTGCTGCACGCCCTGGTGCGATCTCGAAGCCCCGTCGTGTCCAGAGACCACGACCTGCATCCCCGCCTACGCGGGTAACAACGCTCCACCGGGTCAAGAGAACGTGGGGCTTTGCGGCCAGGAGACCTCCCCATGAACCACGCAACGGGCCTCCTCGCGGTCCCCTTCACGCTCCTGCTCGCCTGCGGTCCCGCGGTCGAGCTTCCCGAGCAGGACTCCAACGCCGACACACAG
>CAYGTG010000555.1:0-5844 GCA_964352485.1 uncultured Nannocystaceae bacterium
ATCGCGTCCTCGCCAGCTTCGGCGGCTGCACAGGCGAGGCTGAAGTGCGCGGGCAGCCACCCAACTCGACCCCGACCTCGAGCCCGCGCGGCTTGGCAAGCATCTTCGAGGCGTCCGAGCGCGTGGCAGAGGTTGGCGAGGTCGAGCCAGCGCGCAGAGTTGTTGCCATCGACGCGAAGCCCGGCGGCGTAGTACGACAGCGCGTTTTCGGTGTCGCCGCGGGCGAGGGCGACCGAGCCGCGGGCGTGCACCAGCTCGGCCGGAGGTACCGCAGGATCGGTCTCGTTGTGTTCGTCGGCGATGTCGAGTAGGGCCTCGGCATCGTCGGCCTGTCCGCGGTCGAGGAACAGCTGAGCCTGCAGGTAGCGAGGCAGCGGCACGTGCATGCCCATGGAGCTGGCTTCCTCGAAGCAAGACAGCGCTTCTTCGTCCGCGCCGGCGCGATGCATGAGAACGCCAAGCAGCATCCAGTCGGCGAAGCCCATGGCCTTCGTCGTCTGGGAGCGGCGCCGGACGAGCTCTCCCAAAAGCTCGTCGTCGTCGCCGAGGTCGAAGCCACGAAGCTCCGCTGTCACCGCGTCGAAATAGGGGTCCATCCCTGCGCGCCAAGTCTACTCAATGTCGGTCGATTCCGTCAGCGAGTCTTGGCGTGGGCGCGGACCGCGGATCGCTCGACCGAGAGCCGCTTCGTCCCCTCCAGGCGCGTGATCGCACTGATTTCGTCGAAGCCCAGGGGTAGCTCGGCGATGATCATGGTGCCTGCGATGTCGGGAAGCTCCGTGACCCGTGCCTTGTGAACCGTGGGCCCGGTTGGGGTCTGGAACTCGATGGCGGTGGTCGAACTTCGTTCGTCCGAGCCAATGCGACCCACTGACGTGTACCAGGTCTCCGATCCGTCCGGCAGCAGGTTGCCGATGAGGACTGAACCCGCCTTTGGGGTGGGGCGGACCACGTCGGCACCGGGGAAGTCCTCGTCCCACATGCTCAGCGTCCGGATCACCGGGAAGACCTTGTTGAGGCCCCAGGTGCTGACCCAGGCCGGGTTGCAGTAGGTCATGTAGTCTTTGTAGACGGTCGGGTGCCGGAGCTGGAAGTCGATGACGCCAAAGCCCCACTCGCCGAGATCGCCACCTTCGATGGGGTAGGTGATGTCGGGCCCACCCTCTTCTCCGCTGCAGGCGACATGGCGGCGTCCGAGGCTGTGGCCGACCTCGTGCACAAAGGTGTCGGCGGAGAACTCGGGGTTGCTCGGCAGTGACAGTCCTGAGGAGACTCGCTGGTATGCGAGGTCGGGACTGGTGGGATCACTGGGGATGCCGTTGGCAAGCCCTCCGGCGCCGCCGAGGCGTCCGGAGCACACGTCGACCAGGCCGTAGTAGAAAACCTCGGGGTCGGCAGCATCGTCGACCCGCAGGCCTGCCATATACTGGTTGAGCGGCACGAAGCTGGTGAGCTCGCCGTCCCAGTCGACGTTCGGCTGGATCTCGATCTCGAGCGTGTCGACCGGCATCATCATGTACATGTAGTCGTAGAAGAGCTGCATGGTCTCTTCAGACAGGTCGGGCTCGCGGGTGCACTCGCCGAAGTCGTAGTTGAACGGGACGATCACAACCTTCAGCAGCTGGAAGCTCTCTTCGATGCCAACGAACGCCTCGGACCCGTCGTCAGGGAGGCGTGGGGGTTCGGTGATCGCGTCATCGGCAAAGGCCTCATCGGTCTCGAACAGCTCGATGTGATAGGTCATCCCCGGAAGCGTCTCGTCGGCCATCAGGCCCCAGTAGAACGACTCTCCCAGGTTGCCGATGAAGCTCGGTCCCTCGACCATCTTGCGGTCGGTCTTGGTGTCGCTGGTGCCGTCGGAGTAGTTGACCGTGAACTGGGCCTCGATCTCCCGCGGCGTCCAGTCGTCCCCGATCTCCCAGAACGCGCGGACGAGGGTGATGCGGTTGGCGATCAGCGGAGAGGTCCGGCCGTCTGCACCGACGCCGCCCCCGTCCTCGCCAATGCGGACGCCAACAGCCTGGTTGGCTTCGACCCAGTCGACCGAGATCCCCGATGCCGGGATGGCACCCACCGGCCCACCGGAGGATGAGTCCGCGGGCGTGATGCCGGTGTCCGAGGAGCCGGCCGTGGTGCTGACGCTGGGGTCGGTCGACGTGCTCGAATCCTCGCCCGTGCCGGTACCACTGCCCGAGGGGCTGGGCTCATCGGCCTCGGAGGCGGGACAACCGAGCCCGAGCAGGGCAATCAATCCACACCAACCCGCACGTTTCATGCCCCCACGGTACCACGCCCCGATGGCCTAGACGGGGGTCCAGGCGGCCTCGGCGGCGGTCCCAGGGCGCAGGCTTGGCGCGAACGGGAACCGCCTGCTATCACGGCCGCTGCGTGGATGACCAACAGCTGCTTGAGGAGGCCAACGTCCGCTTCTACGACGCGTTCGCGCGCCAGGACCTGGGGGCGATGGATACGCTGTGGGCGCGCGAGACGTCTGTGGCCTGCATTCATCCCGGATGGCCGGCGCTCGAGGACCGCGGCGACATCATGAAGAGCTGGCGTGCGATCTTGGGCGACCTCCCGGGGGGCGAGGCGCCGGAGGTCTCGTGTGCCGACCCGAACACCAAGGTCGTGGGCGACATGGGCGTTGTGATCTGCAAGGAGCTGGTCGGTCCGCACAAGCTGCTCGCCACCAACGTGTTCGTGCGCGAAGACGGGCAGTGGCGAATCGTCCATCACCACGCGGCCCCGGTCTACGCGGACGAGGCCCCGCTGGACGAGACGCCGAAGGTCTCGCTGAATTAGTCCTTAGAGGGGGCTTTCAGAGGGGGCTTTCAGAGGGGGCTTTCGCAAATTTCGCAAAGCCCCCTCGCTGCGGCAGCAAAGCAGCCTTCGCTCACCCCAAACGGTCGCCTTGCGGCTCCTGGAGCACGGCCGCCCAACGGCCCGGTGAGAAGAACGCTCGGTTGAGAACCGAAGGGCGGCGGCCCTTGGGTTACTCGGGCTCGATGGGCTCTTGGCCACCATCGAGTCGGCGTTCGAACCCTCGTTTGACATCCTGAACGTCCTCGCCTTTGGTGAGCACGCGAAGCTCGTCGCCTTCGCTTCGGGCGATGGCTGCGGTGACGGCGAGGTCACCGGTGACGTTGAGGCCGGTGCGGAACATGTCGAGCAGTCGGTCCATGCCCAAGATGAGCGCGACGCCGACGGTCGGGATACCGGTGGCGGTGAGCACCATGGCGAGGGTGACCATGCCGGCGCCCGGGACTCCGGCCGCGCCGACCGAGGCCATCGTTGCGGTGGCGACGATGCCGATCTGGTCGCCGAACGAGAGATCCATCTGGAAGACCTGGGCGATGAAGATCGCGGCCACGCCCTGGTACAGCGCGGTGCCGTCCATGTTGACGGTGGAGCCCAGCGGGATGACGAAGCTGGCGACCGGGTTGCTGACGCCCAGGTTCTCCTCGGCGCACTCCATGCTGACGGGCAGCGCGGCGGAGGACGAGGACGTGGAGAATGCGATGAGCTGGGCTGGACGCGCGGCCCGCAGGAACCCCGGGATGGGGAGTTTGGCCACGTATTTGACGATGAGCCCGTAGACGATGGCTCCGTGCAGCGCGAGTCCGATCAGGACGGTCAGTCCGTAGACGAACAGGCCCTTGAGGACCGAGAACCCGCTGGTGCCCACAACCTCGGCGACCAGGGCCGCGACGCCGTAGGGAGCGATCTTCATCACGATGTGGATGATGACGACCATCGCGTTCTGGACGCGGTCCAGCAGCGTGACGACGGGTTGTCCGTCCTTGTTGTCGAGGAACGTGAGCGCGACGCCGAACAGGACGGCGAAGAAGATCACCTGCAACATGTCGCCGGACACCAACGACTCGACGGGGTTGCCGGGGATGATGTTGAGCAGGTTTTCGATGGTGGACGGCGCCTCGGCGGCGGCGTCGGCTGTACTCCCCGCCGCGCCTTCGAACTGGGCCTGTAAGGCAACCCGACTGCGTTCATCGATGAATGAGCCCGGATTGATCAGGTGCGCGACGCCGAGTCCGATCGAAACCGCGGCGGCGGTCGTGCCCATGTACAGGCCCAGCGTTCGCACGCCCATGCGGCCGAGCTTGCGAATGTCGCCCAGACTCGCGACGCCGACGAGCAGCGAGGAGAACACGAGCGGGACGATCACCATCTTGATCAGCCGCATGAACGCGTCGCCGACCGGGTTCATCCAGCTGATCAGGGTGTCGCCAAAGTCGCTGATCGGAATCGGCCAGACGGTGAATCCGCCGCTGTCGAGCTCGGTGTGCTTGTGCTTGACCCAGACGGGGACTTTGTCACCGATCGCCGGGTTTCCGAGCGCCTTGAGGACCTCCCCGGTCTTGTCGCGCAGAAGCAGCTGGTTGGTGATGGGGACGTTGACCTTGGACCATGCGGGCAGGGTCTCCGAGTCGCCGTTTTTGTCGGTGAACTCGGCGTCCTGGGTCTCGAGGATCTGCAGTCGCAGCGCCTTGGGCTTCGTCGCGTTCCCGCCGGGACGCTTCGGCTTCGCCGGCAGGCGCAGGGCGGTGCTCGGGTCGTCCTTGTCGATCTGCAGCTCGAGCCGGTCCCAGGAGGTGACCTTGTAGAGGTCGGCCTCGAGCAGGGACGAGTTCGGGCCAAGGGTCAGCCCCACGATGGCGCCAACGAGCATCCCGATCAGGATCTTGGTGTAGACCTGCACCGGGTACTTCTACCAGGTTTGTTCCAGGCCCCGTGGGGTCAGTACCGCAGTTCGAGGCGGAACCATCCACCGTAGATCGGATCTTCTCGATTCGCGTCGGTGTCGCTCAGTGCCGCGCCCGGGAACAGCACGCCGCCCTGCAGCCCGGCTTGCATCCAAAAATTCCGAAACCCGTAGTGGGTGCGCAGGCCGAGATCCAGCTCGGTTGCGAGCAGCCGCGAGCGCACCTCGGCCTCGAAGGCGTTGGTCGGGGCGCCGCCGGCGAGGCGGGCGGACACGGGGTCGAGCATCTTGGACGAAGCGGCTGCGAGCAGGGGTCCGCCCCAGACCTCGAAGCGTTCTGCGAACGCCCAGCGCGCCTTCGGGTGGGCGAAGAGGACATTGCCGACGCGGCCCTCGGAGGGGAGGTACTGCGTTCCGGCGGCGGGTTGCCCGGAGAGCAGGGGGTCTTGGGCGCGCCGAGCTGAGCGTGCGCTCTGCCACCCGCGCATGTAGGGGAACAAGAGCAGGCCTGCGGTGTACCCCGGCGCGGCCTCGAAGCTGTTCTGCTGCTCGTCGTCGGGATTGTTGTCTCCGGACAACCATCCCGCGTCGAGTCCGGCGAGCCATCCGACCGGGTTGCCGATGTAGCCCCGTGCGGCGGCGCCTCCTTGGAGAACACGGTGCTGCTCGTGCTCTCCGCGAAGAAAGGTGGTTCTGCCGGTGATCAGGGCTCCCTCGAACGCTCCGAGCAGCGCGAGCTTGGGGGTGAGGTAGCGGTAGCCGCGTCCCGCGAGGTCCGCGACGACGACCTCGAGACGATCGTCGCCCTGGGTGATGTCGCCATCGTCCGCGCTCTTTTGGGCTCGGTACGCGACGTAGCCGCCCACGTAGGCGCCGGGACTGCGGCGCGGCTCCCAGCGGACCACCAAGATGCCCTGTCCTGCAAGGTCACCCTCGATGAGATTCGCGTTGGGGTCGCGGAAGACGAGATCGGCCCCGATTCCGATGATGAGGTCGCGGGCTGCGGTGTGGGTGTCTGCCAGCGGCTTGCTGGCGAACAGGATGCGCTCGACGATGCTGCCATCGCCATCGTTGCCGAACTTTAGATCGCCGAAGCGATCCATGTTGTTCCCGTCGTTGGACAC
>CAYGTG010000556.1:0-5844 GCA_964352485.1 uncultured Nannocystaceae bacterium
CCCCCTCGCCGAACTGCCCGACGAAGAACCCGGAGCGCCCGAGGGCAACCAAGTCGACGCGGCCCCGCAGGACGCCGCAGCCTCCACGCCCGCGCCAGTGTCGGCCGCCCAACGCCGAACCGAGGCGACGCGCTTGACCTGGGAAGCCCGGGAGGCCGCGCGCGCGGGCAACGACAGCAAAGCCGTCCGTTTGTACCAAAGCGCGTTGGCCAGGCGCTCGGGGCATGCCGTCGCGGCTCATGAGTTGGGGGCGCTCTACTTCAACCAGGGTAACTATGCGACGGCGATCCGGTATGCGAAACGGGCGACCGCGTCCGCTCCTCGCAATGGTGCGTACCGGCTGGCGTTGGGCGACTACCACTTCAAGTCCGGTGACAGCGCCGCCGCAAGGAAGCACTGGAAGCGCGCCGCCACCCTCGGCAACAAGACCGCCAAGAGTCGGATCTCCGGAGGGTGAGGTCCGAGCGCCGGCGAGGCGGTGCTGGTCACGGACGGCAACCGGGTCCTATCCGTCGGGCCCCAGCGCGCTCGCACGCGGGCTGTGGCGTCCTCGTCGAGCGGAGCGCAGGCACAGATGCTTTGCGTTGGGAACTTCGCCCGGGTGCGGGCGTGGGACCCGTCGTGCTCGATGTTCGTAGTGCCCTGCGGCACAAAAAAACCCGGAGGCCCGACCACCATTACTGGTGGGGAGCCCCCGGGTCTTTCACAGTCCGATGCAGGCGATCAGCCGGCGGCGGGGCCCGTGAACGTGTACGTGAACGTCGCCGAACCGTCGCGACGGTCCTCGGGGGTGAGCTGCAGACCGTCAACCGCCGAAACGACGCAGGCCTGGAGCGACTCCGGGGCGGTAGAGCCCTCGGCAGCGGTCGCGTTCATGATGGTGCCGGTCTTCTTCTCGACGGTGAAGTTCACGACAACGTCACCCGAGAGGGCTGGGTTGTTCGCGAGCTCTTTGTCGTAGCAGCTTCGGACGTCGGCGTTGCGGGTCTCGAGGAGAGCCCGGGTGTCGGTGCGGTACTGGTCCTCGCCACGGGCGATGAACGAGCAGCCCATGGAAAGGGCGACCGACGCGAGGATCATGGAAGAGATGGTTTTACGCATGTCGATTTCTCCTGCGGTGCAGCGGAATCAGCCTTCGACCTTTTTCTCTTCGAGGACCTTCTCGGTCCCATCCTCGGTCACTTCGACTTTGGTCTGGGTGACCTCTTGCTCGGTGATCACGAACTCGACGCGACGGTTCTTCTCGCGACCTTCGTCGGTGTCGTTGCTCGCGATGGGCTGAGTTTCCCCGTAGCCCTTGGCCGTGAGGTGGTCTTTGGTGACCCCGCCCTTGTTGGTGAGGTACTTCCGAACAGACTTCGCGCGTCGGTCCGACAGCTTCATGTTGTGGCTGTCGCTGCCTTCGGCCGAAGCGTGCCCTTGGACCTCGATTTTCTTGATCTGGGGGTTTTCGGCGATGACTTTCGCGACCTCATTGAGGAGGTCATGAGAGACCTCCTGAATCTTGTCCGAGTTGACCTCAAAGAGGACCTTCTCGTTGATGACGATCTTGTTGTCGCGAACTTCGACCCGCTTTTGCGGCTCGGGTTCGGGGGCAGCAACAGGCTCAGGCTCCGGCTCAGCAGACGTTCCCACAATGGCGAGGGAAGCGTCGTCGCTGAACACGATCGGTCCGCAAGCGGCCGTCGAGAGGAGCATGAAGCCCGCAGCAAACAGACCGATAGCCTGGCTGGGATTGCGTAGAGCGTGCATGATGATCTCCGTACAGTTGGAAAAAGAAGCGGACCGCGATCGACAACAGGCCGAGCGGCGGTGCGCGCGTGAACATAGAAAACGCTCAGAAATCGTCAACCCCGGGCCTAGAGGTAGCTTCACTTCTCGGGCGTGCGTGGACGGTCACTCGGCCGGCGAAGAGCGCTCGCTCATCGGACGACTTGGCGCTAGCCTACGGGGGATGACGATGGCGAACCGGCTTGCATGGGGGGCGCTTGTGGGCGCCGGATTTGTTCTCTGCACCACGGGTTCGGCAGTCGCTGCTCCGGCCGCTTCGCCCTCGGAGGTTGTGGGGCCAACGGCCGAAGAAACACCGTCTGCGCCCTCTGCAGAGCCATCCTCGCCGGCCGAGGCAGCCCCAGAGTCGCCCATCTCCGACGCGGACGCGGTACCGGCGCCTCCAGCGAGCGAGAGCGCTGCAGAGGCTCCGGCCGCGGTGCCCGAGGCGCCGCCTCCGGGTGGTGACGAAGACCCACCCATCGCCGCGGAAGAAACTCCACGTGAGGGAACCGCCACCGAACCGGGATCCGAGGCAAAAAGCCCCAAGCCCGGCCCCGAGAAATCCAAAGGGATTCGCCCAGATCTCCTCTCTGCTGACGCCGAAGAACCGGCCGAGACCCCGACTCCGACCGCCCGGACGGTTGTCCACGACCCCGGTGCCTACGACGCGGCGCTCGCTCGAGCCTACGCGGATGACTACCGACCCGCCGACAATCCAGGCCGCCTACATGTCGGAGCAAGAGCACTCTTCGCCAACGCGGGTGGGGACAGGGAGGTCGGTGGCCGCATGGGCGGCTTGCAGGTCGATGTCGGGCAGGCCTGGAACCACTTTGGCTACGCCCTCACCGCCTCAGCGTGGGGAGGCCGCGTCGTGATGGCCGACCGCGTCGGCGAAATGAACGCTTTATTCGGCGCCGGCCCCACCATCACCCTGGGGCGCGGAGCCCTGCAGCAGCGCGGGATGATCGACCTGCGGCTCGGCTACGACTTCATGTACGGCGTCGTCAACCAGCGCTCGGATGCGCCGACGATCATCAGACCGCAGGACGACTCGGCGTTCTCCCTCGAGCAGGCTGAGAACCTCCTGCCCCACGGACCCCGCGCCATGCTGCAACTGGGCCTGCTCAGCCCCAAGCGTCGCAACTACCACCACGGCATGGGCATCGTGTTCGGCTACCAGGGACTGGTGGGGAGTCTTCGGGGCGAGCTCCCCTTCACCCACATGCTGGTCACGGGCCTGCAGTGGTGGATGGGCTGAGTCAGCCCGCCCGCCGCCCGGTACCATCGCGGACGTGTCGTTCCTGAACATCACACGCGACGGTCACGTTGCCCACGTCCTGTTGGACAACCCCAGCAAGCTCAACGCGATGGGGACGGTCTTTTGGACCGAGACCGCCAAGACGCTCGAGGCGTTGGGCGAGGACCCCGAGGTTCGGGTGGTGCTGCTGCGGGGCGCGGGACGGGCCTTCACCGCAGGACTCGACATCCCGGAGGTCATGTCCAAGCTGCCGGTCGACCCCGCCGGCGGCCCACCCGACGGGAGGCGTCAGGCCGCACTGCACCGCATGATTCGCGAGATGCAGGGGGCCATCACCGCCTTCGAGCGACTTCCGGTCCCCGTCATCGCGGCTGTGCATGGCTATTGTCTGGGCGCCGGGGTTGATCTCATCACCGCGTGCGACATTCGCCTCGCCAGCGCCGATGCGGTGTTCGGCGTGCGAGAGACAAAGCTCGCCATGGTCGCCGACATCGGCACGCTGCAGCGACTCCCTCGCATCGTCGGCCCCGGTCACGCCCGCGAGTTGACCTACACCGGCCGCGACTTCGACGCGGCGTACGCCGAGAAGATCGGACTGGTGAACCGGGTCCTGCCCGACGCCGAAGCCCTGTTTGCGGACGCCGAGGCCCTCGCGCAAGAGATCGCCGCCAACCCTCCCCTCACGGTCCGCGGCAGCAAGCAGGTGCTGGGTGAAGCCCAGCGGCACGAGATCGACCGCGGACTCGAGTACGTGGCGACCTACAACGCCGCGCACTTGGTCACCCAAGACCTCGGCGTGGCGATCACCGCCGCCCTCACCAAGCAGAAGCCCGAGTTCGGCGGACGCTGAGTGGAATACCACGCAGCGGACCTCGGTTGCGTGCGCCATGCCTCCTGCACGACGGCTGCGCGCCTGTGTCCTCTTCCTGCTCGCCTCGACGCTCGGCACCGGGTGTGACCTGGGCACGAAGCTGTGGGCCACCGAAGCCCTCGCCGACGGGGCCCAACCGCTCGCGGCACCGTGGCTCTCCTTGCACCTCGCCTACAATCGAGGCACCGCCTTCAGTCTGTTTCCGAAGCTCGAGCACGGCCTTGTGGTGATGGCCCTGCTCGCGGTGCTGATCTCGGTCGGCGTGGCGATCTACGTCTGGCGCCACCGCCCCGACGGCGTCACGACGCTCGCGCTGGGCGGCATTGTGGCCGGTGCACTGGGCAATGGCTACGACCGGGCGTTCCGTGCGGCGCCCGGTGGTGGGACGGGGGTGGTCGACTTCGTGTCCGTACGGCTGCCCGGCGGCTACGTGTGGCCGACCTGCAACGTGGCCGATGTCCTGCTGGTGCTGGGCGTCGCCGCCTTGATGTTCGTCAGCATCCGGCGGCGCAACGTAGCGCCACAAACCTCGCCCGCGTGAGCCTCAGTCGATCGATTTGACCCGCCGGTGAAAGCGTCCGACGACGTTTACGAGATGTGCTCTAGCGCATGCGTCGCTCGAGCCTTCGCGCCGTGTCTTCGAGGACCGCGCGATACGTCGGAGGCACCAGCTCGACCTGGTGCCGCAGATAGGGCAGCAGCTCGGAGTTCGTCAGCTCGCGCAGCGCATGCAGTGCGAGTTCGGCAAAGACCTTCTCGTTCTCCCGCAGCCGGTCGCACAGGAACTCCAGCGCGGGGGCGGTGTTGATCTTGCCGATCGCTCGGACCGCAGCGGTCCGCGCCTTTTCGGCATCGGGCAGGTCCCGCATCGAGAAGATGCGACGCAGCGGTTCGAACGCGTGCGGGAAGACCAAGCGCGTCGTCGAAGCGGCCGCCGCCTCGCGCACGCTCGAGTCGTCGTCGCGCAGCGCCTGAACGACCAGCGCGAACGACCGTTTGAACCGTAGACTCCCCATCGCGGCCGCCACGGCCTCCCGAATGCTCGCGTCTGGGCTGAGGTAGAGCCGCTCGAGTGCGGCGATGACCGGATAGGCCCGAATCGACTCCAGGCGCCGAATCACGTCGACCGCAGGAGCATCCCCGCCGCGGCGTTCCAGATCCAGGACCAACAACAACGCGTGCCGTCGCACGAAGTCGGGAAAGCGGCGATCCGCCATGACACCCGCGGCGATCAGTCCTGGGTCTCCTTCGAGTTCCCACTCCGCCAGGTCGACGTACCAGACCTCTTCATACTCCGGGAGCTGCTTGAGGAACTCGGGGACCGGCACGGGCCGCGGCGCGTCCTGCTGCTCGTTGCCCAACCGGTCCACGAGACGCCGGTAGCGTTCGCGAACCTTCGTGGGCAACTCCAGCGCCGAGAGGCGCCCGTAGACTTCGACCACCTGCCGATACGCGCGCACGGACGCAAACCCCTCGGAGGCGGCGAGGAGCGCATTCTCGACCATTTGCAGGGGATGCGCGGCCGCTTGGGCCTCTGCGGCGGTCTTCACCCACGCTTCCGCGCTACGCAGCCGGAGGTCGTCGGCGTACGGGAGGCCGGCGCGGGTGCAGTAGTCGGCCGCTTCGCGCAAGATTCCCGCCGCGGCGTGGTGTTCTCCGGCCCGGCGGGCAAGGGTGACCAAGGCTTCGTAGAGCCGAAGCGCGTCGAGCTGTGCCCCCGTCGACAGCGTCGCGGCCTCGTCCGGGTCGATCAGGTGCGGCGCCACGGCGCACATCGCGCCCTCCGCCACGCCATCGGACTCGTCGGTGTCGAGCGCCATCACATCCGGCCCCAGCAGCCGACACGCCGCGTCGCCCACCCCCGACCACGGCTCGCCCCACGCGATGCGCTCGGCGAGCAGGGCGGAGACGGCTTCGGAGAGGCCGCGGGGGTGCTTCTGGC
>CAYGTG010000557.1:0-5843 GCA_964352485.1 uncultured Nannocystaceae bacterium
CCTCGGTGTAGACGCGTGCCGCCTTCTTCTCGGTCTCGGGGACCTCACGCTGCCACCGGATCGTCAGCGTGCCGGTGGCAGGAAGCGTGGCCTCGACCACGCGCTTGTCCCCCACGACGCTGTCCGACTCGAGCTTGGCGTTGGCGACGGTGAAGTCGAGGTCCTCCTTGGTCGGGACCGATAGCTTGGCTGTGGTGGCTCCCGAGGGGACGAGCTGGAAGTCGACCCGGCTGGAGCCCTCGGAGGTCTGCACCGCTGCACCGAACACGATGTCGACGTCGAAGTCGCCGCGCTTGTCGGTCACCAGCGTGTAGAAGCCGTTGTCGATCACGATCGGCGCCTCGGAGCCCCCCATCTTCGCAGACTCGATCGCGACGGTTGCCGGAAGCAGCGGCACCCGGGCCCAGCCCTTCTTGGCAAGAACGCGGACCTTGAACCTGGACTTGAAGCGGGCGGCGTACGGCTTGCCGTCCTCGAACAGCACCTCGCCGTCATACTTGGCGGACGAGACGGTGTGGTCTCTGGGCGGCGCCTCGTCGGTCTTGTCCTTGGCCTTCTCGTACATCTCGAGAAAATCGTCGAGCTGAAGGATGACGCGCTCGGGATCCTCGGCGTTCGCGACGGAGGGGGTGAGCACGGCGAGGGAGGTGGCCAGGGCTAGGCAGAGGCGTTTCATCGTCGTCGTCGTCTTTCGATTCGGTGTCGTGCGTCGAACTCGATGCTTCGGGAGGCCCCGGGCTCGAGCAGTGAAAACTCGTACCGGACCGTCGCCCCCGCGATGGGAATGACGATGGGAACGATCGGTGCGGGCAGGGGTTGCCGGGTGCGGCCGGCAGGCTCTTCGGTCCCCGCGAACAGCTGATACCCGCCGCTGAGCATGTCGTACTCCGCTTTTTCGAGCGACTTGCGAGACTGCTTTTGACGTCGGGTCGTCTCGAGCTCGCCCTCGATTTCATCGGCCTCGAAGTCGTAGGACCGAGACTCGTCGTCCTCGAGCCGGTCGAGGTCTTTGGCCTCCTCGAGAGCCTTCTCGTACTCCTCTTCGGCCTCGTCGTAGCGCCCTGCTTCTTGCAGGTTCTTCGCTTTCTTCTTGCGGCTCCGAAACCGACTGCGCTCCTTCTGTGAGCGCGCGCGGACCTGGGCCTTGATGCGCCGGGCCGCCTTGGACGCCGGCGGAGGCGGAGCTGCCGGCGCAGGCTTGGTCTGGGCGGAGATGGTGGTCCCCTCTACGGTGAAGTCCTGGGACACGGTCGTTGTGTCGATGCTCGGACCCAGCACCAGCTCGACGTTCGACTCCAGTCCCTTCGTGCTGTCGTTGCCAGCTCCGAGCTCGTCCAGCTGGCCGAGCTTGTCCCGGGCTTGCTCGAACTCGTTGCTGTTCCACGCGTCGAGGGCATCGGCGTAGAGCTGATCGGCTTGCGACGCGCGCCTGTCGTCGCCGAGTCCGTATGCGACCCCGTCTCCGCGGGAGAACCCCTCGACGACCGCGCCTTCTCCAGCCTCGAGGCGCGATGCGTACCCCAGAGGCAGCCCGTGAGTGGCCCGGAGCACCGCCACCGGAGCGTCAACGCTGGGCAGCGCGATGTTTCCTTGGGCGCGACGTTTCCACGTGACGTCTTCACCGCGTAGACCCACGACGACCGGCACGATCGACAGCCCATCCACAGTCTCGACCGAGCGCGGAAGCGGGATCCGGTAGACGTCACCGTCGCGAGCTGGGCGCACCGGGCGTCCGGCCACGGTCACCCCGGTGAGTCGCGCACCGACCGGGGGCCGAAAGACCAGATGGGCGGCCCGCTCGTTGAGCAGCTCGTAGCGTGCTCGCATCACGAAGCGTCCCTCACGAGAGGACGCGATCCGCACGTCGGCAATTTCGACCACCATCGGTGGAGTTGGAACCGTGACGTATCGGACGAGGTCCAGCGTGCCGCCGTCGTCGGCCCCGGGTCGCCTGAATGCGGCCGTGGGCATGCCCCGGACCAGCCCTCGGCTCCACTGCGGGAGCTGTGCCGCTGCGATGGTGGTCCAGCCGGACGCCTTGGGGATGACATCGACCTCTCCGTCGCGGGCGAGCTGAAGCGCGCTTTCAGTGCGAAAGACATCGAGCGGTTCGATGGTGGGCACCTGCAGGGTGCTCTCGGCGTCTTTGGAAACCGCCGCGGTCCAGGACAGCTGGAGATCGACGCGGCTGTCCGCGGGCTGTCGGAGCTGAACCTCCACCCGGTCGCCGCTACGCGTCCAATCGGCCACGTTGGGGCCCTCGACCTGCAGGTCCGAGCCCACCTCCTGGGCGCGCACGCTCACGGACTCGAGCTTGCCGCGACGCACCTCCCACTGCACGCGCGCTTGGCCCGTGACCTCTCCGTCTCCCACCGTCAGCCCGATGCCGACGTGGGCAATGCAAAGCGTCCCTTCGGAGGCCGCGGAGTTCGGAGCGCGGCGCTCCAATCGGAGGCGAGCGGTGCCGGTGATGAATCGTCCGGACTCGCGCAGGACGGGCCGGTCCTCGAGGTCGAGGAGCTGCAGCGTGTCTCCATCCTGGACAACGACTTCGCCGCGGGGAGCTGCGAGCAGCCCGAGTTCCACCCCTTGGTCGGCGGACCCGGGAACGAAGGCCTCGATTTCGAGCACGGTGTCGCGCTCGATGCGTTCGACCAGCAGCAGGCCATCGGTCGTGGACCAGGTTCGGGCCGGCCGACCTCCCAACCGAACGCTCCGCACGTGGACCCGCTCAGCGGACAGCAGCATGTTGGCGTACCAGGCCGGGCGCTCGGTCGACAGACGCCATGTACCCCGAACCTCGACGCCCCCAGGAACGAGCTCGAGCTGAAGCTTCCGGTCGACGACGCGCGGGCCCGGGGCACGCTCGGGGTCTCGCTGCAGACGGCTCCACCTCGCGCCATCGATCTCCGCCGACGGCTCGGGCGCAGCCGATAGGAGCCACCCAGCGGCGACGAGAGAGGTCCAGGAGGCGGCCATGAATGCGGGGCGCTGATCTTACGCACGAAGGCGCCACCAGGATCTTGGGGATTGCAAAACGGCTCGTCGGAACGGCTGCTCATGTTTGCGGCCACGGTCCAGGTCTGGCCACCGGGCGCTCATGGATGATTGACCTAGATCTGTGGCCGCAGCCAAAGTCGTCTATCTTGCCCCATTCCGCGAGCTGCACCCACAGGCCCGCGCAGAGCCACCTCATGAACATCACCGATGCGTTCGCACAGATCAAGGAGATCCTCTCCTTGGAGCTCTTCAACATTTCCGGCACGCTCGTGACGGTCGCGACCCTGCTCACGGTTGTGGCGATCATCGCAGGGACCTTCATCGGCTCGCGGATCCTGCGTCGAGGATTGGCCCTGTGGTTCCGGACCCGCGGCGTTCGGTCCGAAGGCACGGTCCAAGCCGTCGGTCGCCTCCTTCACTACGTGGTTGTGTTCACCGGGTTCGGCGTCGCACTTCAGACCCTCGGTATCAGCCTCGGGGCGGTGTTCGCAGCTGGTGCCGTCTTTGCCGTCGGAATTGGCTTTGCGATGCAAACGATCGCGCAGAACTTCGTGTCGGGCGTGATCCTGCTCGTCGAGCGCGCGATCAAGCCCGGCGACGTCCTGCGGATCGAGGACGAGACGGTACGCGTCAAGCAGCTGGGGATCCGTTCGACGATCGTGCACACGCGCGATGGTCTGGAACTCATCGTTCCCAACTCGACGCTCGTTCAATCCACGGTCGCCAACTACACCCTCGCCGACTCTCACTTTCGAGTCCGCATCTCGGTGGGGGTCGCCTACGACTCCGACCTCAACCTCGTGCAAAGAACTCTGGAGCGGGTGACGACCGAGGTCGCCGAAGCGTGGGGCGTGTCGGACCGGGAGCAGCAGACCGTGATGGTCGACTTTGGAAGCCGCTCGGTCGACTTTCAGGTCGCCGTGTGGATCGACGATCCGTGGAGTGAGAAAGCGAGAGTCTCCGAGCTTCGTTTCGCGGTGTGGAACGCGTTCAAGGACCACGGCGTCGTGATTGCGTTCCCCCAGGTCGACGTTCACTTCGATTCGCCCGTCGCAGACGGCCTCAGCGGCATTTCGGCCGTGGCGGGCTAGCCCTAAACTTCGGTCTGCGGTGGTCGTGCGATGCAGCCGGGGCAACGGCCCCGTGCGCTCGGTGAACGTGATATCGAGGGCCGCTCCCCTCGCCCATGGCACTCAAGCTTTTCCTGACCGCACTGTTCGTCCTGCTGAACGCGTTCTTCGTCGCGGCAGAGTTCTCGCTCGTAAAGATCCGACCGAGCCACGTTCAGGCACTTGCTGCCCAGGGGAATCAACGCGCCAAGCGGGTCGACGCCATGATGGCCGACCTGGACCTCTACCTGTCCGCATGTCAGCTTGGGATTACCGTCGCCAGTCTCGTGTTGGGATACTTGGCCGAGCCCGCATTTGCCGATTTGATCCTGCACCTGGCCGCGTCGCTGGGCTTCACGGTGGCGGATTCCGGAGTCGTGCACATCGTGGCGTTCGGGCTCGCGCTCACGGTTGTCACGATCCTGCACATGGTGCTGGGGGAGCAGGCACCCAAGATCTGGGCGATCCAGACGGCGGAGAACACCGGTCTGCTGCTGTCCGGCCCACTGCGGGTGTTTACGATCGTCTTGCGACCGCTGATCCGATCGGTCAACGCGATGTCCAACGGGCTGCTGCGGCTGCTCGGATTGAAGGCGGGCCACGGTGAACACGAGACCGACGTCCGTGAACTCAAGGGGATCATCGGGGCGGCCGCGTCTGCCGGAAACATCTCTGCCCGGCAACGGACGTTTGCCGAGAACATTCTCGACCTGATCAAGCTCGAGGTTCGGCACGTGATGCTGCCTCGAACCGAGGTCGAGTACCTCGAGACCCGTGCGACGATGGCCGAAAACCTGGAGCGCATTGCGTCCCTCGGGCACTCACGGCTGCCCTTGACCCGGGAGGGCCTCGACGACGTGGTTGGAATGGTTCTGTCCCGCGATGTGCTTCGCAACATGTTGAGCGGAGAGGACGTGGATCTCGAAGAACTCGCCCGGCCGCCGCTGTACGTCCCCGACACGCAGCCATTGTCCCGCTTCATCGCGGAGTCTCAGCAAACCGGGCAGCAGGCGGCGTTTGTCCGAGACGAGCACGGGACCACCGTCGGCATGGTGTTCCTCGAAGACGCGCTCGAAGAGATCGTGGGCCCGATGCCCGACGAGCACGACGAGATCTTGCCCGAAACGGAGGTCCAGGCCGGAAGCGCGGTCGAGATGGCGGGGTCCGTTCCGCTCCCGAAGGCCGGAGGGCTCCTGGGCACGGACCTTGGCGACGAACACGACACCGTGGGAGGGCTGTTGGTCTCGTTGCTTGGTCGACTGCCTCGCAAGGGAGATCGCGTGGTGGTCGGTGGATACGAGGCTCGCATTCTGCAGGTCGGTAAGCGGCGCAGCATCACGCGGGCGCGGTTCGTGACTCGCGACGAAGAAGCCGAAGCCGCCGAACGCGTTGCAGAGGGCGACTCGGGGGTCGCGTCCGTGGAGCCGGTCGAGATCTCTCAAAGAGACGAGTGACGCTCGCCGACCGCCCGCTGCGGAGCGTTGGTCGCACTCGAATCGAGATCAGCCTTGGATAGCCGGGCTCAGTACGTCTGGTCGTTGGCGGTTTGGCCAGTGCAGCCCTGGTCACCCGAGGGTGCCTGCGGGTTGAGGGCAACGCCGCCTTCGTAGCCGCCTTCGCCGCCCGCACCACCGACTCCGCCCACGCCCCCAACGATGCTGACGTCGACCTGCGCTGCATTGCCGCCGGACACCAGTGCGATGCCGATCGCGGAGCCGCCACAACCTCCCGAGC
>CAYGTG010000558.1:0-5836 GCA_964352485.1 uncultured Nannocystaceae bacterium
GGTGAGTGCGGCGTTGGCCGGTACGGCGGCGGAGATACCTCCCGGGCTCGGTGAGGTCGCGCGCCTGGTCTCTGATCCGGCGCCCGCCAAGCTCACCAACGACACCCACTATCTCGTCTCGAACGAGCAAAGGCTCGACTTGTTGCGAGACGACATCGCAGGCCGCGAAGGGGTCTACGTCGGGGTCGGTGCGGCGCAGAATTACTTGCTCGCCGGATGGGCCGCGCCATCGTTCATGGTGCTGGTCGACTTTGACCAAGACGTCGTCGACCTTCATGCGCTCCACGTAGCCTTCCTCGCGCATGCCAACGACGGCGCCGGGTTCGAAGCGCTATGGAGCGAAGACGCCGAGCCCATCGTCGAACGCCTCTTGGCCGTCGCAGCCTCCGAACCCACCCGGCGGGTCCGGCTGCGGGCGCTCTACGACCGGGCCCGGCCCGAAGTCGCGACCTCGCTCGCCAAGACCCGGGCCCGCTTCGAGGAACTGGGCGTTCCCAGTATGCTCGACGACGTCTCGCAGTACACCCGTGTCGCTACGCTGGCGCGGACCGGACGGATCATCGCCAAACGCGGCGACTTCACCGAAGCGGGGGTCGTTGCCGAGGTGGCTCGGGCGCTGGAGCAGGCGGACGCGCGCATTGGCGTTCTGTACCTGAGCAACATCGAGCAGTATTTCATGTATGGCCGCGGCTTTCGCGACAACGTTGCGGTGCTACCGATGGACGAGCGGACCACGGTGCTGCGCACCCTCCCCGCGAAGCCAGCGGGGTTCGAATACATCACCCAGCGCGGCGACCACATGCAGGCCTGGGTCCGGCGCAAGAACGTCCGATCCGTCTATCGGATTCGGGGCATGAAGCCCGGATTGGAGCGCTCTGCGAGCACGCGCATCGAAGCCGGCGCCCCACCGCCGCGCGACTTACGCTCCTCTCAACCCTAATAAAAGGTTGCTTGACCTTAAATAGGAGTCAACATGGGATCGAAGGAACTCAATCCCCATGAAGACCCATCTCGTCATCATCGATCCACAAAACGACTTCTGTGACCCCGCAGGCGCGCTCTTCGTGCCCGGTGCCGAGCGCGACATCGACGCTCTGGCCACCTTGCTCGACCGTGTCGGCGACAAGCTGCAAGACGTTCACGTCACGCTCGACTCGCATCGCAAGGTCGATATCAGCCATCCGATGTGGTGGCGCAGCGCGTCAGGACAGCGACCGGACCCGTTCACCCGCATCACCGCCGACGACTTGAACCAAGGCCGCTGGACGACCGCACGTCCCGCGCTGCACGACCGCTCGCTCGCGTATCTCGAGGCGCTGGAGACCCTTGGCCGCTACCCCCACACGATCTGGCCCTATCACTGTCTGATCGGCGACGAGGGGCACTGTATCGCGCCCAAGCTGGCCGCGGCCCTGCACGCGTGGGAGGACCGATTCGCGGTCGTGGACGTGATCACCAAGGGTAGCAATCCCTGGACGGAGCACTTCTCCGGCGTCCAAGCCGAGGTCCCCGATCCCGAAGACCCCGGCACCCAACTCAACAGCAGCTTCGTCTCCACGCTCCAGGATGCGGACGTCATCTTGATGGCCGGAGAGGCGTTGTCACACTGCTTGGCCAACACCGTGCGAGACATCGCTCAGCAGTTCGGGGCGCCGGAACTCATCGAAAAGATACATCTCCTTACGGACGCCTCGAGCCCGGTCCCGGGGTTTGAAGCCGAGGCCGAGGCCTTCGTTCGAGACCTGTCCGCCCAGGGCATGAAACTCATCACCACCCAAGACGTCCTCGCCGCCTGAAAGGAACCTGACGATGCCTCGATTCGACAACCCCGCCATGGACAGCCACCCGATGCCCGGCTCGACCTATGCGTTCTCGGCCGCGCGCCCCACCGATCTTGGAGCCAGCGAATACACCCTCGTCGCCCTCGCCGCGGACTGCAGCAGCAGCGTCGGAGGCTTCGCAAAGGACATCGAGCGCTGCGTCGCAGAGGTCGTCCGGTCCTGCGGCAGCTCGCCGCGCTCCGACAACCTGATGCTGCGCTTCACGACGTTCAACCATCAAGTCCGTGAAGTGCACGGCTACCGGCCCCTGGTCGCGTGCTCGCCCAAGGACTACAAAGGCTCGATTCGTGCCCAGGGAAGCACCGCGCTGTGCGATGCGGCATACACGGCCGTCGCGTCCCTGTGCACGTATGGCGCGCAGCTCGAAGGACACGACTTCGACGTCAACGGCATCATCTTTGTGGTGACCGACGGGTGTGAGAACGCCAGCCGGTCCACGCCGAAGGAGGTTCGCAACGCCATTGAGGGCGCACGAAAACTCGCGCATCTCTCCTCGCTGACGACGGTGCTCGTCGGGGTCGGCGTTCAGGACCATGGCCTCAGCCAGATGCTGGATGACTTCCGCAAGAAAGCCGGCTTCGACCGCTACGTCGAACTCGACAAGGCAGATGCTGCGACCTTGGCCTCCTTGGCCGATTTCGTGTCCAAGAGCATCGCAGTCCAGTCCCAGGCGCTCGCGACCGGGACCCAGCCTCCGATCGGGTTTTGAACATGCTGCATGTCGACGCGCACTTCGCCCGCGGCCGCACGCACCCGGTGTGTCAGGACTATGCGGCTGTGGGCCCGGGTATCGCGGTCGTCTGCGACGGATGCTCCGGCGCCCCGGACTCCGACGTGGGCGCCCGGCTCGTTGCGCACGCCGCCCTGCAGGCGAGCCCAAGTGCACTGGCCGATGGGACATGGCTGGGGCGGACCGAGACCGCCCGCTGTGCCCTCGGTCTCGGTTCGGCCGCCCTCGACGCCACCTGCATCATTGCCCGTGCCACCGAGGATTGCGTGAGGGTGACCATGTTCGGAGACGGCATCGTCGCCGCCCGTAGCCGCGAGGGAACGATTGCGATCATCGAGGTCTCGTATCCTCAAAGCGCCCCGCCCTACCCCAGCTATGCGCTTTCGCAACCGCGGCAGGATGCATACGAACGCTCTGGATGGGGCACTCCAACCCTGCGAGCGAGCCAACACGCCCCAGTGGCCGTCCCCTGCGGTATGGGACTGTCGTGGCGTTTTCCGCGGGCTCAATGGCAGTCCGTGCTGGTGGGTAGTGATGGACTCGGAGCGTTTCGGCAGAGGGACCAAACACTCGCTTCACCCTGCGAGATCGTCCCTGCGCTGTTCCACTATCCAAGCCCACGCGGCGCGTTCGTCACCCGCCGCCTGCGCAAGTACCTCGCAAAGGAAGCGCCCGCTCGCGGGCTCTACCCCGAAGACGACGTTGCCGTGGCGGCGATGTGCTGGAGCCGTTCATGAGCGAGCGCGTCTTCATCGAGGGGACAGCGATCGATCTTCGGCCCGAGCAGTTCGTCGCCGCGGGCGGTCAGGGGCGGGTGTTCGCGGTCGGGGATGTCGCATTGAAGCTGTTTACGGATCCCGCCGCGGTCCCGCCCCCGGACAAGCTCCAAGCGCTGCAGGCCCTGCGCGGGCCGCACGTGGCCGCTCCCGTGCACGCTATCCACAGCGAACGTGGCGCCGTGCTCGGCTACACGATGCCCTTCTTCCGCGGGGCGCACTCGTGGGCACAGCTTTGCACCCCGGCGTATCGTCGCCGCGTCGGACTCGACGACCAAGCCGCAATGGGCCTCGTGCGGTCGCTGGGTGCGGCACTTGTCGAGATCCATCAACACGGCGTGACCGTGGTCGACCTCAGCGAGAACAACGTGCTGGTGCGAGACACCTCGGTCTGCCTGATCGATCTCGACAGCTGGCAAACACAGGACCACCCAGCCACCGCCGTCACCCCGACGATCCTCTGTCCACATGCCCCAAAGGGACATTTCGACGCCAACACTGACTGGTTCTCTTTTGCCGTACTGGCGTGCACCCTGCTGCTGGGGGTCCACCCTTTCAAGGGCAAGCACCCGAGCGTTCGCGGACTTGCGGCGCGAATGCACGCTGGCCTGAGCGTGTTCGATCCGAGCGTGCGCACGCCCCCGGTCTGTAAGCCTCCCGCTTCGCTGCCACCGACGCTCCGCGCGTGGCTCGAGCGGGTGCTCCACCGCGGCGGGTCTGCGCCGCCTCCGCTGGGACCGCTGCCAAGCCCGGTCACCGTCGCCTCGAGGCCGCCCAAGGACACCCATCGCTACCCAGAGACGATCCGGTGGGTTGTGGTGGATCCGCAGCGGGTGATCGTCGCGACACGCACCGCCGCCTACGACGGCACCCGATGCTGGCACGATGATGCTCGGGCGCTGCGCGCACTGGGGCGTGCTCGCACCGGCGAGCCGTTTGTCCTGCAGGACTCGCCCAGCGGAGGCACCGAGATCCGGATGCAGGGCTGCGAAGCGCGGGTCCCGGTCCGCGCGGCGTTCAACGACATGCTCTGCCACGACGGCCGCATCTTCGCCCGGATGCGCGGTCGGCTCGTGGAGCTCGAGGTCCAGCGGATCGGCGACCGTCCGATCCTGCTCACCCGTGAGGTAGCTCGGGT
Organism: uncultured Nannocystaceae bacterium; assembly: GCA_964352485.1. GTDB lineage: Bacteria > Myxococcota_A > Polyangia > Nannocystales > Nannocystaceae > CAJXVA01. Next base: position 4,486 of record CAYGTG010000558.1, read on the forward strand.
CCTGCCCTTCGCGACCCAATTGTTTCCCGGAGTCGCTGTGCAAAACGCGCTCGGTTCTTGGCGCGCGTCTTTGCTCGGTCACCCGCGCGGCGCCCCCCAGGTTCCGCTTCCCGCGCTCGGCCTGTGCGAGGTCCTCGACGCGCGGAGGGCCGGGACTCGATTGCACCTCCTGGTGCAGCGTCGCGGCCTCGTGTCCCGCCATTCCTTTGTCCTGGCTGCGGATGGCAGCGTCACGGAGCAGGCCGTGGAGCACCATGCACAGCCGCGGGGGACCACGTTCATCGCGACAGGAGATCTGTATGTCGAAGTAGGTGAGACCGGCCTCGTTCAGCGTGGAGGCGGCCAAGCGCGGTCTTGGGGGGGCGCGGTGGACGACCTGCAGGGGATCGACCTCCACACAGATGGTCAGCGGATCTTCGCATCGTCGGATCGAGATCTTCGTGAGCTGCGCGCGCCGCCGGCGAGCAGGCCGGGCACGGCCGAACTTGGATTCGACGCCACGCGTTGCCGGTGACGGACGTGGCGCGATAGCATCGCGCTGCCTGTGAACCGCGATGTCCACCCGCTGTCTGCGAGCCTACGCGGCGGCGAAACCGGAGCGAGCTACGAGATTCTTGGGAAGCTCGCGACCGGCGGTATGGCGGAGCTGTTCTTGGCACGCGCGCCGACGCCCAACGGCCGCGCCGGCCCGGTCGTCGTCCTCAAGCGCATCCTGCCGCACCTGGCCGAAGACCCGGAGTTCATACGCATGTTCCGTGACGAGGCGTACCTCGCCGCGACGCTGAAACACCCGAACATCGCCCAGGTCTTCGACATCGGACGTGAGGGCGAAGACTACTTCTTCACGATGGAGTACGTGCACGGAGAGAACCTCCGAGCCATCCTCCGCGCGGCCCAGAAGCGGGGCGAGAGCATTCCGCTCACCCACATTCTGACCATCGCGATGGGCCTGACGGCCTCGCTGCACCACGCGCACGAGCAAACCGACGATCAAGGCCGTCCGCTCCACATCGTACACCGCGATGTATCCCCAACGAACGTGCTGGTCGCCTACGACGGTTCGCTCAAGATCGTCGACTTCGGAATCGCCAAGGCGGCCGCTGGCACCCACGTCACGCAGGCTGGAATGCTCAAGGGCAAGGCATCGTATATGTCGCCCGAGCAGTGCCGCGCCACCAAGGTGGACCGCCGCAGCGACGTGTTCGCGATCGGCATCCTTCTGTACGAGATGACCACGCTCACCCGGCTGTTCAAAGGGGACAACGAGCTGGCGATTCTGCACCAAGTGCTCTCGGGCGCCGTGGACCCCCCGTCCAGCCGCCGGCCGGGATACCCCCCCGAGCTTGAGCGG
>CAYGTG010000559.1:0-5827 GCA_964352485.1 uncultured Nannocystaceae bacterium
GTGTTGGTCTCCGCGGGTTCATCGACGACGCCGTCGCAGTCGTTGTCGACCGCGTCACAGAACTCATCCACCGAGATGTTGACCGCCGGATCTGCGTCATCGCAGTCGCCACCGCTGGGGACGTGGCCCGGCGGAGGATCACAGGTCATCACGACCGCGTCATCGGGACCGAAGCCGTCTTCGTCGAGGTCCGGGAACCATGGCAGCGGCGTGCAGTCGGGGCCTGAGCTCGAGCTTCCGCCGGACGTGCTTCCGCTTGTATTCGCGTCCTCGTCTGGTTCGCCGGTGCTCGTACCCGAGCCCGTGCTCGAAGAACCCTCGGGTTGAGCCTCGGTGCCGCCTGGAAGCTCATCCTGCCCGGGGGCGTCACACGCGAGGAGCAGCGGGCACAGAAGCAGAACCGCGATACGCCGGGTCATCGTGCGACGAAGTCGAGGGAGCTGAGTGCGGCGAGACAGGTGAGTTCGTCCGGGTTCTCGGCGTTCGTTGCCAACTCTTGGTAGGCGGCGAGCTCGTCCGCGTCGGGCTCCCTGGCGAGGACTTCTCGCAGCAGGGGCGCTGGGTCGGCGCTGAGGTTGGGATAGCGCGCCAGCCATTGCGCCGAGTTGCAGACCGGCACCAGGCCCTTCACCCAGACGCTCATCTTGGTCGGACTCCACGACAAGTCGGGAGCCACTCCATTGGCGTAGTCGTGGTCCCCGAGCATCGTGCGGCGGGTGTAGAGCTCGTCGAAGACAAAGTGGTCCTGCTCCACCTCGAGGAGTCGCGCGAGGTTGTTCATGCGGACGCCAAAGGGCAGCAGCCTGACCTCGTGGCTGGGGACTTCGAAGGGATCTTCGACGGGCTCGGGTTCGTCGTCCGGCGGATCCGCGTCGTCATCGGTGGGAGCATCCGGCTCCGGTGCATCGCCGGTCGCCCCGGGAGGTGAGCCGTCATCGAGGCCATCTTCTGGCAGACCGAGGCCGCCGACCTGGAGATCGACGCCGGAATAGCAGCCCGAGGTGAGCAGGGCCGCGAGCGCGGGGACAACAAAGAGTCGGTTCGTCATCGCTTACGGTCCTTCAGGTGAGCATGAAGCTCAGCGGGTTGATGCCAGCGACGTCTTCGAATTCGTCGCAAAGATCGTCGGGCATCTCGAGGGCAGCCATGACCGTGCGCCAAGATCTCGACCCGGACAGTCGATTGGAGTTGTCGGTCACCGGAGCTTGGGGTGCTCCGCTCTCGTTGGGCACGTGATAGCCGTAGGTATGGCCGGAGCCGGTGTTGCCGGCGACGCTCACGTCTCCGTAGTAGCCGCCCTTGACGTTGCGACCCGCCATCACGAACGTGTTCTTGCCCGAGTTGCCGTAGGAGTTTCCGTTGGGGGCACGGCCTCCGTCGGCGCTGTAGACGACGATCAAGGTTTGCTCGTAGATACCCGCCGCCTTGAGCGACTCGATGAGCCGCGCCATTGGTAACGACGCCTGCAAGCCCATGGTGTTCATGACGCTTTGGGAGCGTGTTTCGTGGACGTCGAGGTAGTCGAACTCGAGGGCGACCGAGCGCGTCACATCGTTGGAGATCAGCTTGAACGCCCAGGCGACCTGCTCCCAGATGTTGGCCTTGAGGTTGTCGCCGACCTGGTCGGGGACGCCCGCGCTCCAGTACGCGACCTCTTCCTCGGTCAGCGGCATGGACACGACCTTTGAGTCTCCGCTGTGCCACAGGCCCGTCGCCTCGGTGAGGTTGCCGTCGTGTCGCTCGTGGGCGGTGGCGCCATACCCGTTGCGGTCCAGGAACTTCGAGTCCACCCGCTTGACCGCCTCGGCCAAGAGCTGGGCCTCTTGGGGGGTCGGCAAGATGTTCAGATCCTCGACCGTGTCCGGGAAGGTGTCGAAGAGCTCCTGCACGCTCTGGATGCGGGTGAGCTCGCCCTCGGGCTTGGTCCCGGCGAAGTGGCAGACGGTGTGCGCGCGGCTGATGTACTTCAGCGCGATGCCGTTGCGAAGCGTGGGGTCGAGCTGCTTCTGTACGTAGTTGTGCAGGCTCGCCGGGGTTGGGGTGGTGGAGTAGAAGTAGTCGTTGCCCTGCTCGCCAAAGCCGGGTTCCTGCTCCCAGACCGCCACCTTCGAGCCCTGCGTCTTGCTCCGGCCTGGTGAGCGCATCGCGTTGACGGCCTCGTGCCCGTGAATCGATCCGATGCACAGCTCGTTGGTCTCGCATACGGCGATCGAGTCGAGGTGGGGCATCAACGCCGCGGAGTCGGGCGTCAGATACAGGCCCTGCCCACCGTCGGTGATCTCCTCGGGCATGTAGTACAGGCAGCAGGCGTCGCCGCCCTCTCCACGCGTCAGGTTCTGGGCGGTCGCGAGACTCGGAGGCACGAACACGTGCCCGAAGTCCCACTGGTCGCGGAGGTTGATCTCGATGAGGTAGGTCGGGACGAGGTCCGCCTGCGTGTAAGCGTGGGCGCTGCCGAACAGCTCCTCGTTGAGGGCGAAACGAAAGCCCGCTGCGAGACCGCCGCAGAAGAACGGTGTGCCCACGGCCGCTCCGATCGCCTGCATGAAGCGACGGCGGCGCAGTGGATGGAGCTCGTTGATTCTCGGTTTCCTACTCATCGGTTACTCCACTCCCGCGACCGCGGCCCGCACGACGTCCTCGTGGGTGAACACCGTCACCACAATCTCCTGCAGCGTCGGTTCATCCGAGATGCCGTCGATGGCCTCGCCCAGCGCGATGGCGAGGTGCGGATCGATCTCGTGGCTCGTGCCAGATTCGATCCCAAACGCGTGCGCGAGCAGATTCTTCGCGGTGCATTGATCGAACAGTGGGCTGTCCGCGAGCACTTCGGTCGCGTGGCGCAGGTTGCCGACCTGCTGCCCAAACATCCACGTGAACTCGCTCTGCGAGGCTTCGGGGTCGTCGAAGTGCGAGGCGTACAAGCCGTCTGGGGAGCGGCCGAGCTCGCCCTCGGGATCTTGGAGACCGTGGGCGTCGGAGCGCCATGTCCCGGAGTCGTCGAACTTGACGAAGAGCTGGGCGTGCGCGCCGAACTGCGCGTGGCAGGTGTAGCAGCCCGCTCCGTTGCCAAACCCGCCTTCGGCCTCCTCGACCGTCTGCTCGTCGGGAGTCACCGCGCGGAACATCGGAATGAGGATCTCCTTCTCCAGCGGGGTCTGGATGTCGGCCTCCATGGGGTAGCCGCGGCAGGCAAACACCTCGAGCATCTTCTTGGCGCGCCCGAGATTGAAGCGCCCCTTGTTGCTGATCAAGAAAGCTCGTGTCGCGAGGACGCCGGCTTCGTACGGGGCGCCCGTGTCGCACTCGGTCATCTCCCCGTCGGCGCTGACGCAGTAGTCGGCGGTGAGCACCGTCGACCACGGAAGTGAGTCCCGAACGATCTGGGCCACGAGGTTGCCGGGCAGCTCGAAGTCCACGCCGTCGCGCTCGCCGCTGACCGAGAGGTCGGTGGAGACCATGTTGCGCATCGCTTCGGCAAAGCCGGGCTCGGCGGTCCAGTTGCTCAGGAGCGCAGAGATCGCTGCATCCCCGTCCGCCGCGATGGTCAGGTTTTCTTCGTAGGTCAGGGAGCGGCCAGCCAGCGCCGGCGCGAGACGGCCGAGGTAGAACTCGACCTCGGTTGTGGTGAGGGGCTCGAGCATCTCCGGCTCGGCCGACCCAGTGCTCTCGCCACCATCCGGCTCGGTGGTGCCGGTATCGGCCCCGGTTTCCGGGGAATCACCAGTCTCACCGCTGTCACCAGCACCACCGCTGGTCGGCTGGGCGGGTAGACCGAGACCGCTGCCGCCTGTGGACGTTGGATCACAGCCGAAAGCTGCGACCAGCACCACCCCAAGTCCCACTGCTTGCCCTCTCATGAATCCCCCATCACGTCCGCGCTGCGTCCAGTTCCCGCTCGGGGTCTGTTTGTCTCAACGAGAGACCAAAGTGCCGAACTTGTATGCTTCGTTGCGCTCTTGGCTGGTTTGGGGAGGTTCTGCGCGCGAATCAGCGCAGGACGAGATGGAGCCCAGTACCGAATGACTGGGCCTCGCAAGCGGACGACCCACCGGTCCGGCGAAAACGGCGCTTGACAGCAATGTTAGTTAGGTTAGTTTTGAGGGTGCGTCGGGCGTGGATTCTCATCTTGTGTGCGGCGTGTGGACCCGCGGTCGATGTGGGCTCCGACCTCGAAGGTTCGACGTCGTCGACGAGCGTTGAGGGGGCCTCGGAGAGCACCGCGTCGGCCGAGACTGCTTCAGGCGACGGACCGTCTGCTGGCGTCACGTCGGCGTCAGGGACGACGGCGTCACCCACGACCAGCGACGACGGACCGATGGAGAGCAGCGGCAGCGACGAGAGTTCGGACGCGGGCGGGTTCATCGACGATCCCACCGGATCGTGCGGCGATCTTCCCGACGGCGTCCTCGGTCACTGCTCGCTTCCCGGGTGCTCATTGACCGAGCAGGACTGCCCCGACGGAGAGGCTTGTCGTGCATGGGCCAACGACGGTGGAGATGTCTGGAACGCGGACCGATGCGTGCCTGTGAACGACGACCCGGGCCAGCCGGGTGACGCTTGCACGCACGAGGGGAGCAGCGTCAGCGGTATCGATTCGTGCGATGTCGGGCTGATGTGCTGGAACGTCGACCCCGAAACGCACGAGGGGACCTGCATTGCGTACTGTGCTGGAGATGACCCGGAGGTCGGATGCGAAGATCCGGCGGAGACCTGCAGCGTCCACAACGAGGGATATCTTCCGCTGTGCCTGCCAACTTGCGACCCGCTCGGAGCATCGTGCGGCGAGGGGGTCGGGTGCTACCCCGGGTCGGAGGGCAACTTCGTCTGTCTACGGGAAGGCGAGCGCGTCGAACTGGACTCACTGTTTCACCCAGACTGTCCGTCAGGGACATTTTTGGCAACCGAGGATCAGGTCCCCGGTTGCACCGACGAGGAGCCTTGCTGCTCCGCGTACTGCGACACCTCCGAGCCTATCTCCTGCGGGGCCGATGTCGCGTGCGTTCCGTTCTTTGACGCACCCAACGCAGACTTCCCCAACCTGGGCTACTGCCAGGCGGAGACGCCATGAAAACGCTTCAATCCTTGCTCTGTGGCAATGGACGACCGGGACTCCTGGCTGGGTCTCTCGCCCTCCTACTCGCGTCCTGCACAACCATAACGACCTTTGGGAACTCGGACGGCACGGACGGGCAGGCGGAGAGTGAAGGCTCGGGCGGGATCATCCCCACCAGCTCTTCCGAACCCCCGAGCACCGAAAGCGACTCGACGACGAGCGCCTCCGGCTCGAGCGGCGATGACTCCTCTGGCGAGGACAGCAACTCGTTCCTGAACAACTCGACCACCTCTGACTCAGGCTCCTGCGGGGATCAGCTTCCCGACGGCGCGGTCGGGCACACCACGTTCGAGTGTTCGCTCCTTCGGCAGGACTGCTGCCAGGGCGACGCGTGCCGTGCTTGGGCGAACGACGGCGGTCCGAACTGGAACTCGACTCGGTGTGCCCCCATCGATCCCAATCCGGCCGGGGCGGGTGAGCCGTGCACCGTCGTTGCGAGCTCGGTCTCAGGTCTCGACAGCTGCGATGTCGGCCTGATGTGTTGGGAAGTGGATCTGGATACGTTGGAGGGGACGTGCATCGAGTACTGCGCAGGAACATCCGACGAACCGACCTGCTCGAATCCCGACGACGTCTGCGGGATCTTCAACGACGGGTTCCTGCCGTTGTGCTTGCCGAGCTGTGACCTGCTCGCGAACGACTGCGATGCGGACGACGTCTGCATCCCGGCGGGGGACGAAACCTTCGGATGCATCGACGAACGCTATCCGC
>CAYGTG010000560.1:0-2639 GCA_964352485.1 uncultured Nannocystaceae bacterium
ACTTGGTGATCGACAAGCCCAGCGCCTCGTCGGCCGCGTCGAAGATCGCTTTGGCGGCGGGGCTCTGATCGTACAGCGCCTTGCCCATGCCGACCTGTTGAGAGCCCTGCCCAGGAAACAGAAATGCGAGATTGGTCATGGGGCGCTTTCGGCCGCCTTCGCGGCATCGAAGAGTGGTTGGTGCTGCGCGACCGCGGCCTCGAGCTGCGGGGCGAGCTGCTCGGAAACGGAGCGCGCGGCGAACTCGAGGCTGTGCGCGATGGCGTTGGCGCTGGCGGACCCATGACAGATGAACGCCAAACCGCGCACGCCCAGCAGCGGCGCAGCACCGTAGACGTCAGGGTCCAGCGCGGAGCGAAGCTCCATCAACGCGGGCTTCATCAGGAGGCCGCCCATCTTGGAGCGGGTGCTGCCGACGATCGCGTCCTTGAGCCAACCTCCAATTGTCCGGCCCGTCGCCTCCATGACCTTGAGCGCGATGTTGCCGGTGAACCCATCGGTCACCATCACGTCTACCGCTCCAGCCATGAGGTCAGATCCCTCCGCGTAGCCTGTGTACTCGAACGCATCGCTGGCGTGCTCGCGCAGCAGATGATGGACGACGCGCGTGAGCTCGGTGCCCTTGCCATCTTCCGAGCCGTTGGAGAGGAGTCCGACCTTGGGCCGGGTCCGTCCGTGCTTGAATCCGGCATAAACCGCGCCGAGTACGGCGAACTGCACCAAGTTGATCGGCTTGCAGTCGACGTTGGCACCGACGTCGAGGAACGCCATCAGCTTGCCGCTGCGGGTCGGCGTCGAGGTGACCAACGCCGGCCGGTCGACGCCCTTGATGCGGCGGTACTTGAAGAGACCACAGGCCAGCATGGCGCCGGAGTTGCCTGCGGAAACCACCGCGTCGGCCTCGCCGGTCTTCACAAGCTCGAAGCCTTGCGGCATCGATGCGCCCGGCTTGCCGCGGACCGCCTTGCTCGGGCTGTCCTGCATCGTGATGACATCCGGCGCGTGGTGAATCCGAATCGGCAGTGACGCCCAGTCGCGCGCCTGCGCGTCGAGAGCAGCTCTCAGTTTTTTCTCGTCCCCAACGAGGACGACATCAACGCCGCCGGTTCGAACGGCGGCAAGGGCCCCTTCGATCTCGGGGGCTGGGCAAGAGTCTCCGCCGAAAGCATCCAGGGCGATCCTAGCGTTTGCCATGGAAAAGCCTTGAAGCTCGTCAACGCAGACGGGTTCGAGGAACAGCTCGTGAAAAAAAGCTCAGGAACAGGTCAGGGTCATGACCAGGGAGGACCTCGGGTCCCCCTTGGTCATGAACGAGAACCTAGTCCTGGGCGACCGCGACCACCTCGCGTCCGCGGTACTGACCGCAGGCCGGGCACACGCGGTGGCTGATCATCAGCTCCTCGCAGTTGGGGCACGGTCCGAGGTTCGGAGCGGTGATCTTGTCGTGGTTGGCACGACGCATGTTGCGACGCGAGGAAGACGTTCGTTTCTTAGGTACAGCCATCGGGCCCTCGAAGGAGGCGGGAGTGTAGTGGCGGCCCGCACCCGGCGGCAAGGGCCTAAGTCGGGTTTTCAGTCCGGCAATTGGAGCTTTCTCAAGGCGTCCGCGAGGGCGGTCGACTTGGGGGGTTCTTCGGCGTCTGCCTCGGCCTCAACCTCGGCCGGCGGCTCGCCCACCGCGCCCAAGAACTCCTGGTCGCATTTCACGCAAAACGCGCGCTTGCCCGCGATCCGCGGTGCAACCTCATTGAAGTTGTTTCCGCAGCCCGAGCAAAGGCCGTCACAGGCCTCCCCCTTCGCACACAGCGCCCGCATCGGATAGGCCACCTTGACGTATTCGGTGACCACCAGGGCCAGCTCGATGAACCGTCCATCGTAGGGCCAGCTGTCGAGGGCCTCGTCGTCGAGGGCCAGGCCGTCTTCATCATCGTCCTGGCGGGCCACAGCGGTCCCTGAGGGCACGAACATGGCATCGATGCGGCTGTTGCCGTCGACGGTTGCATCCTCAAGGCATCGTCCACAGGGAACGACGAAGCTGACCTCCAGCTGGCCGGAGACCAGCACCGGCCCATCACCGGGGAGGTTGAGGTCGAAGGAGACCCGCCCTGCGTCCCGAACCTCAGCGTCGGTGTCGCTCAGCGCCTGCTCGAGCCAATCGGCGGGGAGATCCGCCTCGACCCGGCCGTGGGTTTCGCCGCGCCGCCGCATCGCGGACACGTCAACGCGCAACGACTCGAGCGGCGGAGGAGCGACGGCTTGGGACATGCGCGGCGGTGTAGTGCGTCAACCGGCCGCTGTCAAAACGTCCGTGCAGCCTTGGGGCGTGCCGTGATCCCGATCGTGGGGTCGAACCCCGCGCCATTGACCGCAAACCGCACAGTGTCGTAGACCGTCGCGACCCGTGCCGGCAGCGCACAACCAACCACCTCGTCGGGCCTCGCGCCTGGCATGGCTGCTCGCGCTGGCCGCCCTGTTCGTGCTCACGCCGAGCACCGCGCGCGCTGGTTCGATCGCACACGCGCCGCTGCGAACGCCCGCCGCTCTCATTCCGCCGCTGGCTCCGGGCGTCTCGCTCGGTTCCGCGACCGCGTTCGCACCTGCGCCCGAGACTCCACCGGCTGCAAGTCCCAGCCCCGAGC
>CAYGTG010000560.1:2649-5827 GCA_964352485.1 uncultured Nannocystaceae bacterium
CCGAGCCCAACGCCGAAGCGGACGCGAAGACGACCGAGGCATCGACGCTGATCCGCCAGCGCAACATCCCGCCGTTTTGGTTCAACCGCGAGTTCGACACGCACCGAACCAAGGCGGTCCCGCCGTTCTTCGTGCATCGCACGCCCAAGGCAGGCCACCCCGAGAAGCTCCTGCACGCGGACCTGTCGCTGACCTTCGGTTGGTACGACTCCCGAATGGAGCGACGGCGGTGGATGAACCCCGCGGTGCTCTTCTTCGGCAGCTTCTCCAAGCGAAAGACCGTCTGGGGCGCGGCGCCGCTGTTGATGGGCTACCGGCGCGTGGGCGAGCAGTTCAACTTCGGCCAGTTCCCGCTGGTGTGGTGGTGGGGAACGAAGTTCGTGAAGAACTTCCTCGTCGTTCCGTTCCACTACCAGCAGAAGACACCCGACAGCTTCCGCGGCGTGTCCGCCCTGTTCTTCTGGTACGGGCATAAAGACACCGAGGACGCCGACCTTCAGAACGATCGGAGGCACTTCATTGCGGCGCCGTTCTTCTTCCGATTCCAACGCGGGCTCAAGCGATTCGACTACTCGCTGGTCTACTTTGGCGGCTACAACAAGCTCAAAGGCCGCAAGTTCGCCGCGTTCGCGCCGTTCGTCTTGCTGCACAAGAGTGAGTTCGGCAACCGCAAGGAAGTGTGGTCCCTCCCCTGGGTCCGCCGCACCGATGCCGCCCGCCGCAAGTCGTCATGGTCGGTCCCGCTGGCGCTGACCTTCGGCACCAAAAACCCAGACGGAAGCCTGTTCTCGGCCACGCCCCTGGTCTGGCACGCGCGCAACAACCTCAAGGGCAGCAAGCTGACGATCGCCGGACCCCTGGGTTGGTACGACGACCCGAACCAGCGCAACATCGTCGCAGCTCCTCTTTTCTACCGGTTCCACGACAAGACCTACGGCCGCACGACCAACGTGTTCGCGCCGCTGGTCTTGACCCGGAGCACGCCCAAGAGCACCGCCGTCTGGACGCCGATCGGCGGAGGACGTCGCGGCCAGAACGGCTGGGGCTTCGGTATCGTTCCCGCGCTCACGGGGTTCGCCCAGGGTCCGGACGGCCGCCGCTTCGGCACCGTCGGCGGCCTCGTGTGGCATGCCAAGCGTCCGGCCAGCCAGAGCAAGCCCGCGCGGAGCCTGTGGGTTGCCGGTCCGCTCGGATACGGGGACCGTCGCGGCGGCCGCATGCACCTGGGCTTGGTCCCCGCCATGACATTCGTCGGCTGGGGCGAGGGCAAGAACTACCAGGTACTCACCCCCCTGCTTTGGCACGTACGAGACGCTGCCGCCGACCGACGAACCGTCGTCGCCGGGCCGGTCTACCACCACCACGACAAAGCCGGCAGCGCAGGCGGAATCGCTCCGTTGGCGTTTTGGGGCAACGGCCCGCAGTACCGCTACGGGCTCATCCCGTGGCTGCTGATCGGCGACGTCACCTCCAAAGACAAGCAAGAGCGGCTGACGGTGTCCCCCGTGTTCGTGCGCTCGAAGAGCCCGACCAGCCGCACGCTCGGCGTGGCCGGCATCGCGTGGGACGTGCAGCGAGGCAATGGAGCGGAGCGGCACAGCGTGCTGTTCCCGTTGTACTATCGCCGCCAACTCCCCGGACGGACCACCGTGCTCACGCCGGTCGGTGGCATGTACGCCCGCGGCTCAGAGCGGACCGCGGTGTACGGCCCCTACTATCGGCGCAAGACCTCCGACCGCGATGGTTGGGGCGTGATGCCGCTGCTCTTCCACGACGCGCACCCGGTGCAGGGCGGCCGCTCCTCGCACACCGTGGCGGTGCCGCTGTACTTCCGGCGCCGCACGCCCACCGACGATCTCGACGTGTTCACGCCGCTGGTGTGGCGCAGCGACGTCCGCGGTGACAAGCCCCGAAAAGGGCTGGCCGTCGCGCCCTTCTACTTCCGTCAGCGCCAGCCCGGTGGCGTGGACGTGGACGCGGGGATTCCCTTCTTCTTCTCCCGCGACCGGCGTCGCCGCACGCACACGTACATCGTTGCGACCGGATTCCACCGCCTGAGCCGCAAAGGTCTCAACGCCGGCGTGGCTCCGCTGTGGTGGTGGGCCGACTCAGAAGAAAAGCGGCGCTTGATCGCCCTGCCTGCGGTGTTCCACTTTGAGGACAAGGCCAAGGATGAGCACACCACGATCGCGGTGCCGTTGTGGTTTGATCGCCAGCGCGCGGATGGTCGTCGGCGATGGGCTGCGTTCCCGTTCGTGTTCGGCGGCCGCAAGGGCTACGACCACAGCCGCTTCTCGCTGGCGCCAATCGGCTACTTCGACATGTTCCGCCTGCAGCGCAACACCAGGTTCACGGGATACGTACCGCTGCTGTTCCGCTTCCAAAAAGGCGGATTCCAGGCTGGGGACGACCCCAAGAGCCGCTACACCTTGTGGGGAAGCGCCCCGCTCTTCCTCATTGGCAAGGACGGCAACGGCCGCCGCACCCATGGCGCGCTGGTCTACTACTACGACCGCAAGCCGGGCAGCGTGAAGCTGTACACCCCGGTCTTCGGCCTGAACAACGAGCCGGGCAAGACCTTGGGCTGGTACGCGGGCAACTTTGGGCTGCGCACCACCAACACGCACAAACGTTCGTTCTTCTTCCCGCTTTGGTACCGCAAGGCGCATCGACTCGAGGACCGCAGCCTCACTCTGGTCGCGCCTCCGGTGTTCGTCTCCCGACGCCGCGAGGACCAACGCTTCTTCGAAGCCGGGCTCGTGGTGTGGCAATGGCGGCAGCAGCACAAGGTATCGACCGCCGTCGCCCCCCCGGTGTTCTACTTCTCCGAGGCCTACGCGCAGCGCCGCCTGTACTGGCTGCTGCCGCTGTTCATCCGCGACAACAACTTCGCGAAGGACAAGGCCGTGTTCGCCATCCCCGGCCTGTACACCCAGGTCCGCAAGGGCGAGAACCTCGACTTCGTCCAGTTTCCGCTCGTGTGGCACCTCGAGCGCGGCCAAAACCAGGGCACGTTCGGCGCGTTCGCGTGGTGGGACATTCGGGTCAAGGGCAAGATGCTCCAGATGGTCCCGGCCCTGTTCACGCGCTGGAAGACGCCCGAGCGCGATACCAAAGTCATTGGGCCCTGCCTCGGCTGGTGGACCCGCGGCAGCGGCACCGACCCCAAGTCCAAGGG
>CAYGTG010000561.1:0-5817 GCA_964352485.1 uncultured Nannocystaceae bacterium
ACCGTGAGGCGAACCGACTGCGCAGGGGACATCGGGCGGCCCAACGGAACTCCGACCTGGACCCGGGCCCGACTGCTGCGGGCTTGTCCGTCGGGAACGAGTTGGCACAGAACCTCCGCCAGGCGCTCGTAGTCCTCGAGCAGTCCGAGAACGTCGCCGAGCCCGGCTGGGGCGACGGCGTCCCCGGCCGCGAGCGTCCGCTGCCCAGCGACCTGCAGCCACAAAGGGTCCAAGGAGGCACCGGCACACACGATCAGGCCCACCCGCAGCGCTTCTCCCAACGCATCGTCGATGCGCGCTTGCTGGGCCTGCTGAAGCGCCCGCAGCCGCGCGAGCGCCTCCTCGAGGGTCCGGCGCGCGCAGAGCTCCCGCAGTCGCCCTTGCAGGGTCCGAATCTGCCGATCCGCGATCACGGGATCGTCGTCGAGGGCCTCGATACTGACCGTCCGCATGGCGGTGGAGCCGTCCCCGAAGCCGAGAACGACCAGCGCCCGCGGCAAGACCAGGGGCGCGATGTCGACGGTGTCGATGCGTCCTCCTCGCGAGGCGCCGACAAAGGAGACAGCGACACATCCGGCGACTTCGCTGAGGACTGCAGACGTGGCGCGAACCTCATCCCCAACCGAGTGCCCCGCGGCCGCCAGGCCTCGGTCGACCACCGCTGCCAAGTGCGGTGAGAGCTGCGCCACCCCGCCGAGGGACCCAACGTAGTGCTGCAAGCCACTGCGGGTCGGCAACCGACCCGAGCTGTGATGCGAGCGTTCGAGCAACCCGTCGCGCTCGAGCACGGCGAATTCCTGGCGGACCGTTGCAGACGACCACGGCAGGCCGTGCGCCTTGACGACTCGCCCCGACGAGGCCGGCTCCCCCGTGAGGATGTAGTCGCGGCATACGGCGTACAGCAGCCGCTGCTGGCGAGTCGTGAGCGACGGCACCCGGTCCATCCGCTGCAGGATAGCAAGCCCAGCCGAGCTGAGCGTGGCTTCGACGCCCAAAGAACCCCGCGCCCGGGGGATCTCGCGCCTAGAGGACATCCGCGGCAATGTCGTCGTGGTGCATCCAGCGCCCCGGGGCAACCCGCATTCGCCCGCCGCCCAGCGTGACGTTGCCGCGGGCTTGGGCGCGTGCGGTCCGAACCTCGAGCCAGGCGCGATCGCGCCCGACCCGGCGCAGAAACGGTTCGACCTCCACGCCATCCAAGAGCCGTAGCGACAGCCACAGGGCCTCCCGCGCCGCAGTCTCGGACTCCAGGACCTCCACGCTTGCGCTCTGTCCGGCCCACCAATCGGCACCGCGCGCGTTGGAACGGCGCGTGAGCCCACCCTCGTGGTGCTGGGCGGACGCGGCGGAGGGTCCCACGCCAACATAGTCTCGGCCCAGCCAGTAGCCGGTGTTGTGGACCGCCCACGAAGACCCGCGGGCGTAGCTGGCGACCTCGTAGTGGACGAAGCCGGCGCCGCCCAAGACCTCCGAGCAACACTCCAGTGCGTTCGCGGCGTCGTCCACCTGCGGCAGGCGGCGCACGCCTCGCTCCGCCAGGCGTTCCCAGGGCGTTCCCGGCTCGATGCTCAGGGCGTAGATGGAGACGTGACTCGCGCCCAGCGAGAGGACCCGCTGGAGTTCGGCCCGCAGCCCGTCCGTCGTTTGTCCCGGCCAGCCGACGATCAAGTCGACCGAGACCGCGAGCCCGAGTCGCTGCGCCGCGGCGACCGCCTCGCAGGCTTGATCCGGACCATGGGCGCGGCCGAGCTGTCGCAGCCCCGCGGAGTCGAAGCTTTGCACGCCCAGTGAGATCCGATGCACTCCGGCCTGCACCAACGCCTCCAGGCGTGCGCCATCGACATGCTCGGGGTTGCACTCCACGGTCCACTCGACGCACGCCTGTGCGGACCACGTGCTCGAGATCCACCCGAGCAGCGCGCCGAGGTCGTCGGCACTCAAGACGCTGGGGGTCCCGCCGCCTACGTAGATCGTATGTGGGGCCTGTCGGGGCCGAACATCGTCTCGCCCCAGAACTTCTCGCTGCAGCGCCTCGATCAGCGCCGGTCCGTCCGGACGTGGGTCGACTCGAAAATCGAAGTCGCAGTACGGGCACGCCCGCGCGCAGTACGGGACGTGGACGTACAGCCCGAACGCATCCGAGGGTGCGAGGGCCGCGGAATCAAGCGGGGACGAGCTCACCGACGGCATCCCCGGCGGGCAAGTCGTCGTAGATGTCCACGGCGCCATCAGGGCGCACAGCCGCCGCGATACCGCGCCACCACCACGCGGGCAGTGCATCCATGTCGATGCCGTTGCTCTGCAAGAGAGAAGTCTGCTCTTCGAGCGTCTCGAGCATCGAAGGGTGAAACGGCTGACCCCGGCCGCGAAGCTGCGCCCCGAGCCACAGCGAGCTCCGCAGAGGCGTGCTCTCCTCGACGTCCTCGACCAAACGAGACACGGCACGGCGGACCACGGTGACGTCGGGGAACTCGAACAGCTGGGCGACGGCAGGGACCTCGCATCCGGCGAGCAAAGAGAGCCGGGCGGTGAAACCGGCGAGGAGCCGAGACTGAATCGGAAGGACCGCGCCCGCGCCCTGGACGACGTCGGGACGCACGAGGCAGACAGCCTCGACCGGCGTGGCATAGACGAAGCTGACCTGGCCGGTCTGGGACAGGCCCAGGCCCGCGCGAACCATCCACTGCGCGAACGCAGGATCGAGGAGCTCGGTGACGTCCGCTCGCTCCTCCAGCACGCGCTCGAGCGTCGCCGGCTGCAGCCCCACCTTGATCATCAGGCGAGAACCTTCGGCAGGCGCGTAGTCGCCAAACACCTCGAATGCCGCGATCTTCTTCCAGGCTTCGAGCTGTGCGGTTCCGTTGAGCATGATGAAGCGAGACTGCGGCGGCTACTTTGCCGTGAAGAGAGTATAGGCGAGGTAGGCGAACCCACCGAAGACGATGACGCCGACAATCCAAGCCCAGGCCACACCGCCGCCTTTGCTGCGGACGACGCTCTGACCGAACCCGGTGGTGTGCTCGGAAACAGGGGTGAGCGGACCGGTGGTGAGCAACGGGCTGGCGCCCGAGGGCGGACCCCCACGCAGCCGCGGTCTGGCCCCGGAGGGCGGTCGTCGCTTGGATCGCCCGGTCTCGGTCGCGACGTCGGCCCCAACGGCCCGGTGCATGCCCGAGCCCGTCGTCGAGGACCCACGAGCCTCTGCATGGGGGCCGGAAGCCTCCTGAGCCTGCGGTTCGGGCGGAACGACCGGGTGTGCGCCCGATTCCTCACCCCTGCCCTGTCCAACCAGCGCTTCGAGGTTGCCGATGGTGAGCTGCCGAGCGCGTCGTCGCTTGGGCGAGGAGTCGGCGGGCGACTTGACCTCCAGCTCGCGCGCCCACTCGGGCGCATCATCGTCCGAGGACACCGTCTCGAAATGATCGAAGTCGAGAGCATCGCCTTCGAGGTCGTCGTACATGTCGTCGTAGTCGACGACCGCGGGGGCCCCTTCCCCGAAGAGATCGACCATCACTGCGCTGAGCTTGCGCGCACTGGAGTTGAGGCCCTCCTCCTGAAGGAACGCCTCGAGGTCGCGGAACATATGATCGCAGTTCTGATAGCGATCCGCGGGGTCGACCTCGAGGGCCCGCATGATCACCGCCTCGAGCGTCGGCGGGAACGACGGGTTGATGAAGGTGGGTGGCGGGACATCGCCTTCCAAGACCCGTCGCATGACGTCGTCACGCTGCCCGCGAAACAGCCGGCGGCCCAGGCACAGCTCGTACATCACCACGCCCAGCGGGAACACGTCGGCGCGGGCGTCGATGGCGTCCCCGCGCAGCTGCTCGCGAGCCATCTACGAAAGCTTGCCGGCAACTTCGCCCTTCTTGGCGACCGCCGAAGCACGGGTCGCCGCAATGCCGAAGTCGAGGATCTTGCAGACGCCGTCGTAGCCGACGTGAATGTTGGTGGGGTTGATGTCGCGGTGCACCAGTCCGAGGGGATTGCCGCCCTCGTCGGTCCGCGAGTGCACATAGTGCAACCCCTCGCAGGACTGCATGATGATGCCGACCGCAAGCTCGACCGGGAGCGGGCGCTGCTGCTGGAACGAGCGACGCATGACGCTCACCAGCTCCTCGCCTTTGAGCAGCTCCATCGCGATGAAGTACTCGCCGCCGATCTCACCGAGGTCGTAGGTGTGGACAACGTTGTTGTGGGTGAGCGTCGCCGCGACGCGGGCTTCGCCCAAGAACATCTCGACGACGTCCCGACGGGCGGCGAACTCCTCACGCAGCGTCTTGACGACCAGCTCCTTCGCGAAGCCTTCGATGCCCGTGTACTGGGACCGATAGATCTCCGCCATCCCGCCGGTGGCGATGTGCTCGACGAGCACGTACTTGTCGCCAAAGGGCGTGGGCTCGATGTTGCTCAACGTCGCGCCTAGACTAACGGAATCGATCCGGCAAAACCAAGTCCCAGAAATGCTGCGAGAAATGGCGGAGTTTTAGTCGCGCTCAGCCTTCAGCCGGCGGCCCATCAGCGCGTCGACGGCCGCGGGTACCGAGAGGCCCTCGTAAAGGATGGCGTGCATCGTCTGCACCAGCGGCATCTCCACACCTTCGCGCTGGGCCAGTTTGTGCGCCGATAGCGTGTTCTTGATGCCTTCGGCCACCATCCCCATCTCTTCGAGGATCTGCTCCAACTTCTTGCCCTCGCCCAGCGCGACGCCCACCCGGCGGTTTCGGGACAGGCCGCCCGTACAGGTGAGCACCAGATCACCCATGCCGGCCAATCCCGAGATCGTCGCGGGGTTCGCCCCAAGCTGCACCGACAGGCGGGTGATCTCCGCCAGCCCGCGGGTGATCAGCCCTGCCCGTGCATTGAGCCCGAGGCCTGCACCGTCTCCGATGCCCGCGGCCAGCGCGATGACATTCTTGAATGTGCCACCCATCTCGACCCCCAGGACGTCTTCGGTGAAGTAGGCCCGCATGTTGGAGCCCGAGAGCATCTTTTGGATCGCGGTCCCTGTGGTCTCATGTTCTGCTCCGACGACGACCATCGTCGGTTTTTCCCCCGCAACCTCCGCCGCGAAGCTCGGGCCGCCGAGGGCTGCGATGTTGGGGCCGTGCGCAGGTGGCAGTTCCTGCGCCAGCACGTCGTGCATGTTGTCGAGGCTCTCGACCTCGATGCCCTTGGCCGCGATGAGATACAGCGGTGCGCTGAGCGTCGGGTTTTGGTCGAAGACACCTCGGACCCGCTTCATCATCGCCCGCATCCCGTGGCTGGGCACCGCGCAGATGACCATGCTGGGCGCCGAGCTCAGCGCGGCCTCGAGGTCGTCGGTCGGGGTGAGCGCCTCGGGGAACGGGAAGTCGGGCAGGTAGCGAGCGTTGCGGCGCTGGGCCTGCATCGCCTCGAAGTGTTCGCTGCTGCGCGTCCACAGCTGGGTGGGGAAACCTCGGCGGGCACAGTGGATCGCCAAGGCGGTCCCCCAGCTGCCTGCCCCCAAGACGGTCACGGAGCTTGTCTCAGTCATGGAGCGAGCCGAGGTTCGCACGGACGGCCCGCGCTGACGACGCCCGTGAACGGCGGTCCGCCGCTGGAACAGGAGCATCGGGATTTTCTGCTGGAATGTGAGGCTCTATCGATGTAATGCTGTTCAGCGTCGCGGTGATCCCGCGAGATGGATAGAATCATGTTGAAGCTCGATCGATCCTTTTTGTTGCTGGGCCGGTTCGGCTCTCGTGCGTTCTGCGTCACCGCCCTGTCCCTCGCTCTGGGTGCTTGCGACAGCGACAGCAACCCGCAGGGCGAAGGCGACGGCGGCGGCGCGTC
>CAYGTG010000562.1:0-5808 GCA_964352485.1 uncultured Nannocystaceae bacterium
CACCGACGACGCATTCGCCAAGCTGCCTGCCGGCGCGCTCGACAACCTGCTCGCCAACCCCGAGCAACTCAAGGCCGTCCTGCTGTATCACGTGGTCGAAGGCAAGGTCATGGCCGCGGACGTCGGTGGTTTGAGCGAAGCCAAGGCCGTCTCAGGCGCGATGATCCCCATCGACACCAGCGCCGGCGTCACGGTTGCGGGTGCCACGGTCACGCAGACCGACATCGAAACCAGCAACGGCGTCATCCACGTCGTCGACACCGTCATGATGCCCCCTTCCTGAACCCTCTCGAAAGCGGGTCTGATCGACCCGCTTGGTCGCGGCCTGGGCGTTCACGCGCCCGGGCTTTTTTTATGTCTCGAGTTCGGGGTGTGGTTCGGGCTCGAGCTCGAGAACCCCGGTGGCATCGCGCAGCGCGTCCCCAAGCCGCCGGGCGAGGCCCGTGTGCCGCATGTTGTCGGACGCCTGACCGATCGCCCGCTCGATCGCTCGTGTGTCGCCCACGATCACGCACAGCTTCTTGGCCCGGGTGATCGCGGTGTACAGGAGGTTGCGGCGCAGCATGACGTGGTGCTCGGGCAGCAGGCACACGATCACAGCATCGAATTCACTGCCCTGGCTCTTGTGAATCGACAGCGCGTAGGCCAGCTGCAACGCCGAGACCTCGCGCCCTTCGTACTTGACCCGCTTGCCGTCGAAATCGACCGTGAGTGTTGCGGCCTCGGCGTCCACGTCGATGACCTCGCCGATGTCGCCGTTGAACACGGCCTTCTCGTAGTCGTTACGGGTCTGCATGACGCGATCGGTGCGCCGAAACAGCCTCCGCGGCGTGTTCTTTCCACCGACGGCCCACTCGCGCTGTCCGGTGGTGAAGTGGGCCTGCAGGCTGCGGTTGAGGTTCTCCGTGCCCGCGATGCCCTTGTGCATCGGGACCAGGACCTGCACGTCGGTTCGCCCTTCGATGCCGTAGGCGGCAGGGATTCGGTCCGTGGCCATGCGAACGGCCAAGTCGTGGACTTTTTGGGCCGTCCGGCAGGCAACCACGAAGAACTCGCCCTGCTCACCGGACACATCGGGGGCGAGTTGCTGACCATGAAGGACACGGTGAGCGTTGGCGATGATGCTGCTGCCCTCCTCTTGCCGAAACACCTCCGTGAGTCGGACCAACGCGATCGGGGTGTCGGGATCCTCGGCCACCGTCATCACGTCGCGCAGCACGTTGCCCGGTCCCACCGAGGGCAACTGGTCGGCATCACCGACCAGAAGCAGCCGATGCGAATCGGTGAGCGAGCCGAGCAGGGCGGCCGCCAGCACAATGTCGATCATCGAGCTCTCGTCGATGACGAGCAGCCCCGGAGGGAGCGGATCGGCCGGACCATGGGCGAACGCTCCGGTCTCAGGCTTGAACTCGAGCAAGCGATGCAGCGTGCTCGCCGAGTGTCCGGTCGTCTGCTCCAGGCGCTTGGCGGCGCGCCCGGTCGGCGCCGCCAACAGGACACTGACGCCGTTGGCATCCGCCAGCTCGAGGACCTGCGCCACAACGGTGCTCTTTCCTGTTCCGGGACCGCCGGTCAGAACCATCACCCCGTGCTCGGCCAGCGCTTCGACAGCCGCTCGCTGCCCTGCGCTGAGATGGCCAGGGAGCTCGGGGACCTTCCACGGCTGGACCGCCCCACGCGCCAGCGAAGCGAGGCCCGCGGCGACGTCGTTCTCGGCCTCCAGCATCCGCACCGGGAACGCCAGCGGCGTCGAGTCATTGCCGTGCTCGAGCACCACCTCTCCGCTGAGGACCAGGCGCTCGCCTGCATCGCGCACCGCATGCTCCGGCGCACCGAGGTTTCGGGTCGCCTGCTCGACCAGAGACTCGATCGGGAGCGCGCAGTGCCCTTCCATCTCGGCCTGCTCGAGCACATGCACGAGGCCTGCATCGAGCCGTTCCGCGCTGTCAGGCTCGATCCCCAGCGCCCGAGCGACTCGGTCCGCGGTCGAAAACCCGATTCCCCGAACCTCTCGCGCCAAGCGGTACGGATGCTTGCGGAGCACGTTGATGCCGTCGTCGCCATACTTTGCGAAGATCGAGTTCGCCAAATGGACGGGCAAGTCGAGCTCGAGGAGCTGCGCCTCGAGCTGGGCCATGGGACCACTGTGCGTGGCGTGGTGCTGGGCGATTTTCTCCAGCGTCCGCTGGCCGATCCCCTCGACCTCGAGCAGGCGGCGAGGCTGCTGCTCCAAAATGGTGAGGGTGTCGAGCCCGAACTTCGCAACGATGCGGGAGGCCATCACCGCCTTGACGCCCGGATAACGCATCAGTCGGCGTTCAATGCCGAGCTTGGTGGTCGGTACGGCCACCGTCATGCCCACGATCGCGAACTGCCGGCCGTGCTGTGGATGCGAATCCCAGCGGCCCCGAAGCGTCAGCTCAGCACCCGTCTCTACGCTGACCATCCGCCCGACCGCGGTCACCAACGTCTCGTGGCCGGGGGCGAGCAGCCGTAGCACCGTGTAGCGCGAGCGCGGGTCGTGGTAGACGACCCGCTCGACCGTCCCACACAGCTCTGCCTCGTCGGCCACGGGCAACCCTCGCCAAAACTGAGGCCGGCGTCAAAGTGCAGCGGCGTTTGTGGGCATCCAGCCCTCCAGGGCCGCACGCACCATGACGAGCCGATCTTGGCCCCACAGGCGAAGGGTCGAGCCGTCCTCGTAGGTGAGGACGAAGCTGGGTACGCCGCAGATCCCCTCCGCCTGCGCACCCTCGGTGTTCTTACGCAGGGCCAGCTTGATCTCGGGATCCTCAGCCCTGGCCAGGATTGTGTCGGCGTCAAAGCCGGCATCCGTGAGGACCGGGCCCAGCGTTTCGGGCGTGTCGATGCGGCGGTCCTCCCCCCACGCCGCCCGATACAGCGCGTGAACGCAGTCCGGCTCGACCAAGCTCGCCCGCAGCGGGAGCACCGATCGCAGAGGAAAGTGAGCGGGAAAGCGGAGCGGGACACCCCACCCCTGCGCCCAGTCGTTCATGTCCCGTCGGGCGTACGCAGCCCGGGTCGCGTTCATGGCGTGCAGCGGGACGTCCGGCGTACCGATCGCTCGGAACAACGCACCGAGCAGAATCGGAGACCACTCGACCTCGAGTCCGGCCACCGCCGCAACGCGCTCGAGCTGCGTCGACGCCAGGTAGCTGAATGGGCTCGCGAGGTCATGAATGAATCGAAGCCCGGTGACCGCAGGGGCGTGGCGATGCGGCGGGGTAGACCACGCGTCCAGAGGGGCTGGGCCTCCGAGGTCCCGCAGCAACAGGCCGATCCGGTCCTGCCCCCAGATCATGCGCGGCCCTCCCAAGAACGTCGGCACCCCAAACGCGCCGGCTTCAAAGGCGGCCAAGCTCGAGGCGCGTAGAGGCTCACGGCCAGCCTCGATGGCCGCGTCGACGTCGACCTCGTGCGGGGCCATCACGCGCCTCAACACGTCGCGGTCGCTGAGGTCCGCACCATGCTGCCAGTATGCTTCGAAGAGGGTGGTCGTCCACGCCTCCCGGTGCCCAGCAGGCGCGGCGCTGAGGATTCGCATCGCGTCGAGCGTGCGGTGCGGATGACCCGATGGAGCCTTCAGCGAAACGTCGCCAAAGTCCGCCCACAACGCGATGTCCCTACCGTTCGCGGCCGCGCGCGCCGGGGCCATGGCCGAGTTGGGGTCGTCCGGTGCGCCCGCGTGGCGACGCAATCCCCCGAGCAACACCGGCTGCAGCTCGACCTCGGCATGCGCCCGGATCCGGTCCAACTGGCGGAACGCCAGGTAGGCGAAGGGGCAGACCACGTCGTAGACGAAGCGAACCGTCTGCGGCCTCGCGCCCATCAGATCAGTCCGGTTCGTCGGCGCCAGCGTATCCGAGCGCCCCGTCGAGCGGACGCTCCGTGCCGTCGGCATCCAGTGGAGGATCCCCTTCGACCCACAGCGCGACCCCGCCAAAGGGTGTCAACGGCGGGGCGCCCAGGCGGAAGTCGCCGTCATCAGCATCGTTGAACCACAGCGGGTTGTAGGCCGTCCCGACGCTCACGCCGCCGTTGCCGGCGAACCCAGCGGTGTCGATTGCGTTGGTCGTGAACTGCAGCGGAAAGCAGTCCAGCGCGGCAGAGGTTCCCGAGGCTCCCACGACGATCGAGTTGCGGACCGTGCCCGTGGTCTCGAAGCACTGCAGGCTGTCGGGGCCGGCTCCCGCATTGCCAGCGAGGGTGGAATAGAGGATATCGACGGTCGCGAACTGGGCGTTGATCCCAGGGCCACGCGTGCCATCGCCATTGCTTCCAATCGCAGAGTTTTCGAGCCTCAGCGAGCCTCCCAGCAGCCGGATGCCCCCACCGAGGTTGTTGAACACCGAGGACCCGTCGAGTCGCATCGGGCACGGGCCGGTGGTGAAGATGCCGTAGTCCGCGTTTCCGCCGACCTCGGAGCCCTGCATCCACAGCGTCGCGTTGCTGCAGCGGATGCCTTCACTAGCGACGTTGTTGGAGACCCGAATGCCCACGGTGTAGACGCGGCCGTCCATCAACGTGAGCCCCGGAGCCCCACCGCCATCCCCTTCGAGGGAAGGCACGCCACCGTTCCCTACGATCGCGACCGTGGCGTCGACGAGCAAGCTCGCCCCTTCGTCGTACACGCCGGGCGCAACCTGCAACACCCGGATGTCGTCCTCGACCAAGGACGCGAGCGCGTCGGCGAGCGAACAGTTGGGCGTCGCCTCGGCGCCATCGCCAGGGCACACGGCGCCCGAGTCGACGAAGATGAGCTCATCTTCGAGGAAACACTCCCCCACCAGGGCGTCGGTCGGATCGAGGTGGCATGCCCCGGTCGTGCACTCGTCATGGGCCGCACAAGGCACGCATGCTCCGGTGGGGTTGCAGATCGGGAGTTCCTGCCCGCAAGCGAAGGTCTCAACGTCTCCGCAGGGTCCGCATTGGCCGGTCTCCGCATTGCAGGCTGGAGACAGCGGATCTCCGCCACCGCAGAACGGGGTCCCGCCCGCGGTGACACAAGAGACGCAGGTCTGCGCGGAGCAGTATGGACGCGTGCTGTCGGCCTGCTCGCAGCCGGCATCAAAGGTCCCGTCTGGACTGTCGCACGGCAGCATCGGGCCACCGGTGGTGCTCGAGCTGCTGCCGCTGCCATCGACCGAAGCGGTGGTCTCGGTCATCCCGAGCGTCTCGAGCGTGTCGACCGTCGTGGTGCCCTCGCCGCTCGAGCCGCTGTCGTCGGTGGTGAACGTGGTCGTTGCGAGTCCGCCCCCCACCCCGCACGCGGGCACCGTCGGAGCCGCCGCAGCGCAACCTCGATCGGCGGAGGCCGGCCGGCACAGGTCGCAGAATGGTTTGCCGACGCCCAACGCGACGCAGGTCTGATCCCCTTGATCGTCGCCGCAGTGCGCGATGAAAGAGAGCGGGCTCGAAGCCGACGGATCGACGCTGCACGCCGTCCATCCCGGCACGCCCAGCAGAGCGATCAAGACCCCTCGCGTGGTCCACGTCGAAGGCAAGCTCCCGGCATCGGCGCGCCGGGCCGGACGGTTCAAGCGCATGCCGCGATGGTAGCACCGGCCCACCTGGGGCAGGCGGCCCCGGGTGGATCCACCCGCGCCCAGGGCCATCCCCCGCGAGCGCGGCGTGGGAGCCCGAGGGGAACCCCGCGAAACCGTAAACATTCCGTACACATCGCCAATACTCTGACGGTGAGGCCGTCGAATCTAGAGCGCGACGTCCTTCAAGACCCCTCGACGGACGAGGCCACGTGATGCCGCGCAGGAAGCCGAAGTCCGATGA
>CAYGTG010000563.1:0-5803 GCA_964352485.1 uncultured Nannocystaceae bacterium
AAGAACATTTGCTGCCGCTCATGGTTGCGGCCGGCGCTGGCGCGGATGGACGCGATGCTCGCTGGAAGACAGTACAAGGGCGCGACCAAGGCCTACGACGCTTTGCTGCGCAAGGGGGCCGACCAACCCACGCGGTGCCGTGCGCTGTACGTCAAAGGCTCCGCCATCTTCAAGCAGCGGCGCCGGGCAGATGCTCAGCCGGTGTTCGACAAGGCCGCCGCGGCCTGCAGGAAGACCAAGGGCGTCACAACGTACGAGGTCAAGTCCCGATACCAAGGCAGTCGCGGGCTGTACGCTGCGGGAAAGTACGAGAAGGCAGCGCTGGCGTTCTCATCCCTGGCCACGGAGCACTCCAAGAACTCCTACGCCGACGATGCTTGGGTGCTCGCAGGGGAGTCGTGGTCCGAGCATGGGGATGACGCCAAAGCGACCGCGGCATTCGAAGCCGCCTTGGGGGTCGATGGAGACATGAAGGATGAGGCGCGACGTCGTCTGCTCGTCCTCGCGTTTTCCTCCGGCAACGCCGCTCGCGCGCTCGCGCTTTGCGATGCCGCCCTCGAAGAGCACATCCCGCACCCGGGGACCAAAGCCAAGCTCCACTACTTCCGCGGGCGTGCGCTGGCGGACCTCGGAAAACCCGAGGATGCAGCCTCGGCCTGGGTTGATGCGGTCGAGGCCGACCCGCTCGGCTACTCGGCCGCGCAAGCGATGTCTCGCTTGCGCGTGGCCGGAACGGAGTCGTTTGAGCGCGGTCTCGCGATGCTCCAGCGCGAGACCCCCAGGGCGGATGCCGTCACGTCATCCAAGGCTGCGGATCGGGCCGTCCTGCTCGCCCGACTTGGGCTTGGGGACGATGCTCGCGATGAGCTTGCCAGGGCAGGGGTCCACGGCTGGCCCGCGATCGCGGTGCTCAACCAGGCGGGTCTGTACGCCGAAGCCCAGCGCACCCTCGCCAACCTCGGGACCGCGTGGCGCACGACGCCGCCGGGGCGCGAGAATCTCCCGGTGTGGAAGCTGGCGCACCCGCAGCCGTTCGCCGACCTCATCGACGGATACGAGCGTAGCCACGACGTCCCCAACCTCCTTGCGTTCGCCGTGATGCAGACGGAGAGTCGCTTCAACCCCGGCGCCACATCGTGGGCCGGGGCGCGGGGTCTCATCCAGCTGATGCCGGCGACCGCCCAGGGTGTGGCCAAGAAGGCGGGCATGACAGTCGGCAAAGACGACCTCTACGATCCCGCGACGAACCTCAACCTCGGCATGCGGTACTTGGCTGGCCTCGTGCAGCGCTACGGCGGCGGGCCCGGGGCTGTGGCGCTCGCGATCCCCAGCTACAACGCCGGTGCTGGCGCGGTGGACAAGTGGCTGGCCGAGCGAGGAACCTGGGACCTCGACCTGTTCATCGAGGCCATCCCATACGACGAGACCCGCAAATACACGCAGTCTGTCTTCGGTCGATGGTGGGCGTATCGGTGGATCTACGGCGAGGGCAGCCCCGCCGAGCGCGTGCCGCTGCTTCCGGTGTCGACACCGAAGAAGGTCTGAGCCAGCCGGAGTCGCCGCGGCAACGAAGTGCGCCCTCGAGTGTGCCCGAGTCGGCACCATCGAGGGCGGGCTGCGAGGACGCCGGAGCGCCTCGTATCAGCTGCGCTTGTGGAACTTCCGCTTGCCGGCATAGCCGCCGCCGTTGCGGCTGGGACCGCGGCGGTTGAAGCGACGTCCAGCGCTTCGCCCATCATCTTCACGGGCGGGCTCGGCCTCGATAACCCGCGCAGACATCGGTTCGAGCGGAAGGCGAGGCTCGGCCATCTGCAGAAGGGTGGCCACGAGCAGCGCAGGGTCCCGCTTCTCGAGGACGCTCGCCGCGTAGGCCATGGTCTTCTCGTCGGGCTGCGCCGCGTTGTCCATCCGGGCGTGCAGGTCGCGACGGACGTTCTTGGTGATCGTCTTGCGGACCTTGCCGGGCGTCGGAACTGGCTCCCAGCTGGCTTCGACCTTGGCCGAACGCAGCAGGTGCCGCACGAAGTGCTGCGCTCGCGGCGGGACCAGCAACAGGCTGCGACCCTGGCGACCGGCACGACCGGTTCGGCCCGAACGGTGGGTGTAGTCGTCCGGGTCTTGCGGCGGGGTCATGTGAACGACCAAGCCGATGTCGGGCACATCGATGCCACGGGCGGCGACGTCGGTGCTGACCAGGACCTGGATGGTGCCGTTGCGAAACGCGCTGAGCGTCCGGGTGCGCTGAGCCTGGCTCAGGTCGCCCGAGAACGGTAGCGCCGCAAACCCATCTTGGCTGAGCTTTTCGGCCAGCTCGGAGGCGCCGATGCGCTTGTTGACGAACACCAGGACCTGCTCGCCAAGCGTCAGCAGGAGCGCGTTGACCAGGGCCTCGTAGCGCTGGTCGTAGTCGACCAGCTGCACGACGTGCGCAATGTCGACGTTGGCCTGTCCAAGCTCCGTGCCTTCGACGTGGAGCGCACCTTGCTGGAACTTGTCGGCGATGCCCTTGACCGCGCCGGCGAAGGTCGCGGACATGAGGTGACTGCGGCGCTCCGTCGGCACGGCCTCGATGATCGCTTCGAGGTCCTCGCGAAAGCCCATGTCGAGCATCCGGTCGGCCTCGTCGAGTGCGACGGTGTGAACCTCGCTGCAGGAGACGGCCCCACTGCGAATGTGGTCGAGCATCCGGCCGGGGGTACCCACCAGGATCGTCGGGGGACGGCGAAGCATGCGGATGTCCGCGCGCATGTCGGTGCCGCCGACGACGAACTCGACGCGGAGTCCCTCGACTTCGGCCAGGAGCCAGGTGAGCTCTTCGGCGACCTGCGTGGCGAGCTCACGGGTTGGCGCGATGATGAGCGCGTGGGGGCCCTTGATGTCTCGGGGCAGCGGTGGCCCCTCGAGGAACGCGCGCCCGAGCACGAGTCCCAGGGCAACGGTTTTTCCCGAGCCGGTTTGCGAGGAGATTCGCAGGTCCCGCCCGGTCGAGGTCTCGTTCAGAACGGCGAGCTGGACGGCGGTGAGGGTTGTAAACCCGCGGCGCTCAAGTGCTGATCGCAGCTTCGGCGGAACCCCCTCGAACGGATCGGACTTGGGTTCGGGGGCGTCGACTTCGTGCTCGGGGACGGACATCACAAGTTCCGGAGGGCCGGGGAAGAGCCCCGTCTAACACCGTTTGCGGTCGAATGCTCCCTTGTGGCCGCGCGTTGCATCACGCGGAGCCGCGCAAGTGGTGCGCCCCCGGCGGACCTTGCGTTTCGCGTGGTCCGCGGTGGTTCAGGGGGCACGATGCTATTTCGAGCGCTCGGTGATGGCACAACGGGTTGTGACCAGGGCGGCCCGTCGATGGCCTCTCCTCCGACCGTCGCACCGGGCGCCAAAATGGCCACGACCAGCTGACCGGTGGCGCACACCTCTCCGCTTCGTCCGTGATCGTGGCCAGCCACCGGGCCCGGTCGCCCGCTTCCGGGGCGGGAACGGCTTCGGCCCGAAGGCGCGCGCCCACCCGTGTCCCGCGACGGAATCGGGTCGCCTTCTCGAGTCTGACCGCGTTGTGGCCTCGCGCCAGCTTTGCGAGGGCAGCACCGACCGAGCACACCGACTCGAGCATCGCGGCATAGACCCCGCCGTGCACGAGCCCATGGGAGAGCGGTTCGATGGTGCTTTGCCGACCCTCGTTGTTGGGGTTGAAGAAGTCGGCACGCATGATGCCGTCTGGATCCTCGTCGACACGTTGGATCGAAACTGCATGAGGACCGAGGTACCTCCCGTACTGGTTGGTGATCACGAGACCGACTGGGTTCGGATACATCAGCCGCTGGCCCCCGTTGTAGTCGGGAGCCGATGCCAGAGCATCGAGCAGTTCGTCGAGTCGTGCGGCGTGGGGGTCGTTCGCGGGATTCGAAGTGGGGGACGGGTCGGTCACGAGGTGCTCCTGATGCCAGAAAGCGTTTAAAGCGCCAGTCACCGGTCGAGCCCTCCGCAGATGTCTCCGTCTGCGTGCTGCCTGCGGCTGTCGTGGCAGTGCGGGTCCACGCCCGTGTTCAAGGCGACCTCGGCCTCCGGCGTCCCGCAGCCGACACAACCCCGCAACGGCCCGATCCACCGCGTTGCATCCACGACGTCGCTTGTGCCCAGGCTGACTACAGAAAACGGTCGAGAACCCCGAGCAGTTCGGCGCGGGAGAATGGCTTCTCGAGGACCGGGGCATCGATACGGTCCGCGAAGGCCTTCGCCTCCGAGGTGACGGTTGCGCCGGTCATGAACACGAAGCGCTTGCGGACGGATTCGTCCGCCGCGTGGAGTGCCTCGAACACATCCATGCCGGTCATCTCGGGCATGATCAGGTCACACAGGATCAGGTCAAAGTGCGAGGTGGTGGCGAGCTCGACCGCCACCGAGCCTCGGTTTGCGGTGTGAACCTCATGACCGCGGAGCGACCGAGACAGCGCGGAGGTCAGCATCTCCTCGTCGTCGATGATGAGAATGCGCAGCTGTTGATCCTCGGTCGGGGTGGGATCATGGATCGGCACCGACGGGGTTCCGACCTCCTGCGTGCAGGGAGCCACCGGCAACACGAGCGTGGCTCGGGTGCCGCCGTCGGTCATCGGCTCGAGGTGGATGCGGCCCTGCATCGACTCGACGATACTCCGACAGACGTACAGGCCCAGGCCCGTTCCTTCTCCGACATCTTTGGTGGTGACGAACGGCTCGAACAGCCGGTCGACGTGACGCGGGTCGATGCCGGGTCCGGTGTCACAGATCTGAAGCTGCACGCCTTCGGCAGCTTTCTGGGTTCGGATTGTGATCGTGTTGGCGCCGGGTTGGCCGGGTTCGATCGCCTGGATCGCATTGACCAGGAGGTTGAGGAACACCTGGCCGAGCTGGGCTTCGTCGGCATGGACGCGGGGGACCCTTCCGTACTCGCGGACGATCTGGGCGCGGGTGCGGGCCTCGCCTTCGCAGATGCGAATCGCTGCATCGAGCGCGCGGTGGATGTCGACGCGGGTCCTGTGGGCGGCCTTGCCTGGATGAGAAATGCCGCGGAGGTCCCGGACGATCGTCGCGACCCGCCGGACGCCTTCGCGCGCCTGCGAGAGACTGGTCTGCAACTCCGGGTCGTCGGCGCCGCCGCGGAGCCGGTCCTCAACGAAATCGAGGTTGCTCAGCACGAAGGACAGAGGGTTGTTGATCTCGTGCGCTACCGTCGCCGCGAGGGTGCCCAACGCCGACAAGCGGTCTGCACGGAGCAGCTGGGCGTGCAGCCGGGCTGCGTCATGTTCTGCCTTCCGAACCTGCTGGCCGTGGCTGCGTACGTACATCACGAGCGTTGTGCCCGCGAAGAGGACCGACACGCCGACGAGCATGTACAGCGCGGTCCAGTATCGACCCAGTTCGACCGAACGGGCGCCGGTCTGTCGCCGCAGGGCCGGGACGAGGGCCGCGATTCCGGGGGGCGTTTGCCGGGGCGGGACCGCGGACTCGTCGAGCGTTTGCAATGCAAGCGCGGATGCTTCCACCGCGTTGGCGAGCACTGCGTCCTCGCGTCCGGCCGCGATGAGCGCTGGCATCTCGGTGTCGAGGGCGTTGAGCGCCGCGTTGAGCGCTGGTGCATCGCCCGATCGTGACGCCTGCTCGACGCGGCCGACGATCTGCATCCAGTAGACCCGCTGACTCACGTCCGTTCGCAGGGCGGACACATCTCGAATGACGACCACGCACCACGCCGCGAATGCTGCAAGGCAAAGGCTTGCGATGACGACGCTGCTGATGAAAACAGCGCGTCCCTGCGGCTTTCGACCCC